>CAZRYI010000150.1:0-5623 GCA_964604255.1 uncultured Nitrospirota bacterium | reverse complement strand
TGCCCTTGCCCTTCCGGCAATCGCACCCCAACATTTGAAGATTGTGTTGAATGGATCAGCGCCCGGTTCTGCTCACCAGGAATTTCTACCTGCTTTTTGTTGCACACCTTTTTTTCGGCCTCTCTTTTTGGCCCTATGTGCTGCTCCCTGTTTTTTTACAAGATCTTGGAAGTGGCCTGACAGAACTCGGCATCATCATGGCCCTTGCCTCGGTCGCCGGGATGATTATCCGACCCTGGATTGGCTTCATGCTCGATCACTTTGGCCGCCGCCGTTCCCTGCTCTTCGGTGGTGTCATTTTTTTCTGCGCCCACCTGCTGTATCTCACAATTGATCGCATTGGCCCTCTGATCTATGTAGTGCGCTTCGTTCATGGTTTTGGCATCGGCACCCTCTTTGCCTCCCTCTTCACTATTGCGGCAGACATCTCACCTCTGTCACGACGCGCGGAAGGCATTGCCCTCTTTGGTGTGGCGGGCCATCTGTCCGGTGCAATAGGTGTTTTGCTTGCGGAAGAGATTGTGCTCATGAGTGGTTTTAGCGCACTTTTCCTTGCCTGTGCCGGATTCACAGCTATTTTCATCTTAATCGTTTATTTCGTCCAGGAACCTGCCGTATCAAACAAAGACACCAGTTTTACGCTGAAAAGATTTATCAAAAGTACTTATCACCCGCTCAATCGTATCCCCTTTTTGGTCACGGTACTCTTTGCTTTCGGCCTGGTTTCCTACATGACCTTCCTAAAACCCTTTGCCCAGGAACAGGAGATTCGTGTCACCTCTTTTTTCTTTGCCTACAGTTTAAGTGCAGTTTTTGTCCGTTTGCTTGCCGGAAACTGGCCGGATCGTTTCGGATTAAAAACCGTGCTCTACCCTTCTCTCATATCCCTTTCAATCGGCATCATGCTCATCATTGGTTTTTCGACACCGGCAGAACTCCTGCTCAGTGGCATTCTCTGCGGCATTGGGCATGGGTTTATCTTTCCGATTTTGTCAGTATTTCTCATCAATCGCGCACCCGATTCAGAGCGCGCCTCTCGTATGGTGCTTTTCACCCTCTGTTTTGATCTGGGTATTTTTATCGGCTCCCCCTTGCTGGGATTTGTCGCAGAAGCCTTCGGCTATCGGCAGATGTTTATGATTTCAGCCATCGCAATTCTGCTGAGCATTCCCGCTTTTATGTTTCTGGATCGGGAACCTGTCCTGGCACATAAAACTTGATTTCCCTCCCTCTTCTTGTTAAAAGTTTTTCACAGAATAAAAACTTCATAAGGTGAACTCGGCAACTTGCCGGGTTTGAAAAGGAAATCCCGTGAAAATCGGGAGCGGTCCCGCCGCTGTATTGGGGGACGAAACCCACTTAAATCCACTGTCTTAGCAATGAGATGGGAAGGTGTGGGGAGTAGGACAATCCCAGAGCCAGAAGACCTGCCTTAAATGAAGTCACAACGCACTCTGTCTTCGATGGAAGGACAGCGGGATTTGATTATTCGACATCCCCATTCTCTATCGACACAGAGGCTGGGGATTTTTTTGTGTTTTTATTAACAATTGCCATACTGCTTCACGCCAGCTTTGCCCTTGCAGAAGGCCCTACCGCAGATCTACCCATCCTGCTCGAAGGTATTACCATCGTCGATACGGCCATCGACGAAGAGCAGGAAGACACAGAACCCTCCCACAAGACCGTTATTCAGTCAGAAGCACTTCAGCAGCGTTTTACGTCCGTGCCTGAAATTCTTTCAGAGACCGTGGGTGTCAAAATGAAACGCTTTGGCGGCTTGGGTGATTTTAGCTCCATTTCAATTCGAGGTTCGTCCTCCGAGCAAGTCTGGGTTTATCTCGATGGCTTCCTGCTCAATGCGGCTCAGGGCGGCTCCGTTGATCTCGGTAAAATCCCGCTTGCATATATCAAATCAATAGAAATCTATCGCGGCAGCGCACCGGTGATTTTTGGGCAAAGCGGCATTGGGGGACTGGTGAATATCCGCACCAGGTCTTCCGTACACGAACAAATCCTCTCCGCTCAGTTGCAGTACGGCTCCTTCAACACTTCCCGACTCAACCTGACTTTCTCAACAAAACCGGGGAAAGCCGATTTTCTACTCGGCATCAATCGTGAAAAAAGTGATAACGATTTTAAATTTCTCAGCGACAATGGCACACAATTTGAGCCGAGCGACGACATCAGAATCAAACGGGTGAACAGTCAGTTTGAATCGCTCAACCTGCTCACAAAGATCGGCTATGACCTGACAAACAAACAGCGTTTGTTGCTCTACTACAATTTTCTTGAGACAGAAAAAGGCGTACCGGGACTGGGTGCTTTCCAATCAGAAACGGCCAATTTCAAAACAGAAGCCCATCGAAGCAGCCTTCGCTTTGATACGACGAACCTTTTTTCTCCAGGGTTTGATACGCAGTTTGAATTAAAATATGCCCTGAAAACAGAAGCATTTCAGGATTTAGAGGGCGACATCGGCATCGGCAAACAAGACAACAAAAACCAAATTCAGTCCTACGAAGCGTCCATCAATACCGACCAAGTGATTGGTAACTACCAGATTATAAAAACACGATGGCAATATCGCAGAGAAAGTTTCAAACCTTCCGACAAACGCAGCGGAACAAAAAAGGGGCGCAGTGAGCGAGAGATTTATACCCTTGCTCTGGAAGACCAAGTGGCACTTTTTGATGAACGGCTCTTCATTACGCCCGGCCTGCTTTACGAAAAAATCGACAATCGTTTTGAAGGAGACCCCGGCCTGGCAAGCCTGGGCCAGGAAATCACTGATATCGGCGGTAAATTTTTAAGCCGACAAATCGGCCTGCTTTACAGAATCACAGATAGACTCAGCCTGAGCAGCAATATCGGACGGTATTTTCGGCAACCCAACCTTTTTGAACTCTTTGGCGACCGGGGCGGTTCCCTCGGCAATCCCGAGCTGCTCCCCGAAAAAGGCCTCAATCGAGATATCGGTCTCAGTTACAAGCGCCGATTTAAAGGCATCCTGCGTAAGCTGGAGTTTACAGCGACTTATTTTGATAATGTCGCAGAAGACCTCATCCTCTTTATTCAAAGTTCTCAGTTCACCGCAAGGCCGGAAAATATCGCAAAATCCCGTGTCATCGGACAAGAGCTTTCAGCGCAAACCGACATTGGAAAACACCTAAGCATACAAGGGAATTACACCCACCAACGCGCAATCAATCAAAGTAATATTCCAAGTGAGCAAGGAAAGTTTTTACCAGGTCGTCCGATCAATGATTTTTTTCTCAAAACAGCTTTGAACACACGTTTTTTGGGTCTTTATTACAGCTATCACCTCACGGACCAAAACTTTTTAGATCGACGGAATCAACGAAACGCCACTTCCCGTCAGATTCATAATATCGGGTTTTCAATTCAATCCAAGCCACTGTGGTCGCTCAGTCTAGAGGCCAAAAACCTCAGCGACGATCAAATTGAAGATATCTTCGGCTTTCCCTTGCCGGGTCGAAGTTATTTCATCACGCTGCAAGGCACACTTTAAGGAGAAATGCATGACAGATAGCAAGAGAATCAAGGCACCCTTCACCCAGGTTTTATTGGCATTACTTTTTTTGACAGCGCTTGCAGCTTGTAGCGACAACAATAATACGGGAGGCGGTGCAGGGCCATCTCTGGGTTTTGTCGCAACAAACGGCGCGGGTGTTGGTAACCTAACAACGCTAAGCAGCACATCCCCTCGTGAAACTGAGGAAGACATTCTTGGCGCGACTGGTTTGCATTCTGATTCGGTCATGACTTCGTTCGGAGGACTTGTCTACATCATCCAACGTTTGGGTGCGAATTCCATCGTCGTCATTGATCCGAACAATCCCAGCGTCGTCCTTGCGAATTACACGACAAACGATCCTGGAAGCACAACACAATCCAATCCACATGACATGGCCTTCGTCTCTTCATCCAAGGCCTACATTACCCGTTATGGATTGAGCACTCTGCTTATCGTCAACCCGGAAACCGGTCAGCAACTCGGCACAATCGACCTTTTGGCATTTGCCGATAGCGACGGCATTCCCGAAATGGATCAGATGGTTTTGGTGGATGGCTTGCTCTATGTCACCCTCCAGCGTTTAAATCGGGACAACTTTTTTAGCGCAGAAAATGACAGCTTCGTCGTGGTCATTGATACAGCCACAGATCAAATCATTGATCCGAATACCTCTGACACAAAAATTGTATTGGCAGGGAGAAATCCCTTCGATATTAGCTATTTGCCATCCAGTGACCGGATCTATGTGTCCAATGTGGGTACCTTTTCTACTGCCGATGACTTCGGCGGCATTGAAGTCATTGATCCTGCTACCGGGCTGAGCGAAGGAATACTGATGACAGATAATGATTTTGGAGGCCCCTTAGGCACCATCGCCATTCTGGATGAAACAAGGGCCTATATCACTGTGTTTGATGCCAGCTTTAATAATTTTGTTGTGCCTTTTAATCTGAGTACACAACAAATCAGCACAGCTTTAACGGACATCGGCACAGGTTTTATTCCAAGCCTGGCCTTTGATAATGCCAGCTTTCTCTACATTGCGGATCGGGACACAACAAATCCGGGTGTTCAGGTCTTTGATACAGACACAAACCTGAAAGTCGAAGGGCCGATTGATACTGGCTTGCCGCCCAATGCGATTCTGTTTGTTGATCCTTAGGGTAGATCTGAGACAAATCCCCCTCAATCCCCCTTTTTTACAAAGGGGGAGGTTTTTTTTGGAGTGAGTGAGTTTGAATCCTGTTGTTCTTACTGGTGCTTTTGCTCTTGATTTATTGATGGGAGATCCCTTGTGGCTCCCCCATCCGGTGCGGCTGATGGGTCGGGGGATTGCGGCTCTTGAGGCTTTGCTTCGCCGCTGGATTGTCCCTCGATTGGGTGAAAAACTTGCGGGGTGTTTGTTGATGTTTACGATTGTCTCAAGTGCTTTTGCTGGCACGGCCTTCATCATTGCCATCGGAACATGGATTCATCCGATATTCGGCACGGTTTTGATTCTTTATTTTTCTGTGACCTGTCTTGCGACAAGATCTTTGGGCGATGCGGCAGAAGGTGTTAGCCAAGCCCTGCAAAATTCAGCTCTGCCTCTGGCGCGACAGCGTTTGTCTCAGATTGTGTCACGGGAAACAGAGGGGCTTTCTGAAAAATCTGTCATTCGCGCGACAGTCGAAACCCTTGCTGAAAATACCTCCGATGGCATCGTCGCCCCGCTGTTTTATCTGGCCTTAGGTGGCCCCGCGCTGGGCATCGCTTACAAAGCCATCAATACCCTCGATTCCATGGTGGGTTATCAAAACAAACGCTATCAGCATTTTGGTTGGGCTTCCGCAAAATGTGACGATTGGGCCAATTTTGTCCCTGCGCGCATCACCGGTTTTTTGATGTGTTTTGCAACAAGCTTTCATTTTCGCCGGGGTCTTCAGGCCTTTAAAATCATGCGGCGGGACGGAGGGAAACATGACAGCCCCAACGCGGGTATCTCTGAAGCGGCGATGGCAGGGGCACTTGGCATTCAACTGGGTGGGCCGAATCTTTATAAAGGTATTTTGAAAGAAAAACCCTGGCTGGGCGAAGCGGAACAAA
>CAZRYI010000149.1:0-5651 GCA_964604255.1 uncultured Nitrospirota bacterium | reverse complement strand
ATCATTGGCCAGTTTTGAGAGCCCTTCGGCGGAGGTATTGACCTGCTGAACACCGGCAGTGGTATCTGTGAGCGAGTGGTCGATTTCCTGAATGTTTTGGGAAACCTCTGCGACTGCCTTCACCATTTCATTTGTATTCCGCGACAAATCCTGAGCACCGGTCGCCAATTCCTCAATGGAAGCGGAGGCACTTTCGACATTGCCCGTGGTATTTGCAACATTCGAGGCGATTTCATTTGCTGTCTGGCTTTGCTCTTCGACTGCCGTGGCGATGCCGGTGGTTGAATCATTGATGTTGCCGATTGTTGCCGAAACCTCGGCAATCACATTCACGGCATTTTGCGTGGTGGCCTGCACATCTGCGATACGACTGGCAATGTCTTCCGCTGCTTGGGCGCTCTGATTGGCTAAAATCTTAATTTCGTTTGAAACCACAGTAAAACCTTTACCCGCTTCACCAGCGGCAGCCGCTTCAATCGTAGCATTCAGGGCAAGCAGGTTCGTCTGCTGGGCAATGCGTTTAATCACCTCCGTGACTTTGCCGATATCCTTTGCGGCTTCTCCCATTACATTCATGGTATTAGAAGCCTCTGCCGCCATTTCCATTGCTCTTGACGAGATCCTCGCGCCTTCATCCGCATTTTTTGAAATGTCGTTGATCGAAGTAGAGGTTTCTTCCATCGCGGCAGCAATAGCGCTGATGTTGTCTGCCATCTGCTTGGTATCGCCTGAGACAGAACCGGTGTTCACACTGATTTCTTCCGCAGCTGCCGAAACCATGTTGATATTGTTCGACATCTGCTCACTGGCGGCAGTGACCGATCTTGACTGAACAGACATCTGCTCCGTGCCCTTCGTCAATTCCGATGAAACTACGAAGAGTTCTTCAGAGGCAGATGCTACGGTAGAGGCATTATCCAGAATTTGCTTAATCATGTCAGACAGATTTTTAGCCGTATGATCAAGGGCCTTCCCCAAATCACCGAACTCATCCTTGGAGCTAAAATGAAGTCGCTGCGTCAGATCACCCTCCGCCAAAGCCCCCGCAAAGGCAACACCTTTGGCAATCGGTCCCGTAACAGATTGAATAATGCCCTTAGCCATCCAAAGCGTCGCTCCAATAAATACCAATGTGAGCAAGGCAGAAAACATCAGTCCACGCTGGGCGGCGGATTTTTTATGATGGGTCAATGCAATCAAGTCATCTGAAAGCCCTGCACCAACACCCTTCAGGGCCTCCAAGGCCTTTGTTTTCGCTGTCCACCATTGTCCAGCTGTGACTTCCATGGTTCCGCCCCCCGCAAGACGATGTATGGCGGCTATCGCGGGGCCGTCACTGAGTTTAATCGACTCGTCAATTTCCGCAATACTACGCTGCTCTGCCTGCAGCTTACTCACGGTCAGCAAGGCGGCCTCATAGCGACGCACTGTATCCAGAATCGTTTTAATGTCGGTTTTGTCCTGTGCGGAAAGTCCCCGTAGTCGACTGAGCAGTTCAAGTTCCTCGATTACTTCTTGGCCCTTCTCCCTGGCAGAGTCCATATATTGTTGATCGGCCCGAATGACAAAATCCTTAAAATCATGGATGAAACCACCATAACCAAATGATTCGAGCAGCGTCGCTGCAACCTCAAACTTTTCTTCCGCACCAAAAGCAAGCTCACGATAAGCGTCCGCCTGAATGATTTCAGGATGTTTCATTGCTTCTTTAAAAGCAGTATTCTGATCAGGACGTGCATAGGTTTCGAATGTCTTGAAGCCCTCTTTTTGTACCGCAACGATATTAGTAAACCGGGTGTAATCCTGACCTGAAAAATGACTTTTGCTGAAAACGTTGTTCAAAATAGCGCGTTCGATGCCAGCTGCATCTTTTGCTGATTGAAAGGCGGCATAGGCGATGAGCTGGTTGGTAACATCATGATCATCACTGACAAGCACCATCGATTCAATGGTGTATAAAGCATCTTGATTCATCGTGGAATAAAAGCTGACGGCTTCTTTCACCGACACCTTTTGTGCCTCTATTTCCGAGCGAATGTTTTTTAAGCGGTCTACATGCAGCAGAAAATCTTTCATGACACTTTCTCCCTCACCCAAGCGGGCAATGTCATAAGACGCAAGGAAGTCTTGAACCTCTTTGACCTTTAGGTCGGTCACACCATGTTGTTGCAATAGCTCCGAGCGAAACCCCTGGCCCTTGCTCCCCAAAAAACCGGCGGAGAGCCCCCGTTCCCTCTGGGTTTCATGAATGAGCTGGCTGAGCTGGACAGAAAGGTCGGCCTTGTCCTGTGCTTCACTCATCGCTGAGGTCGTTTGATAATGTCCAATCAAACTTTCAGCGTCAAAAAAAAGTAGGCCCGCCAGGGGCAATGCAACAAGCAGAACCAGTTTTTTTTGAATGCGCATGTCTTTAATATTCATTAAGGTTCTCCATGACTGTGGGAGCTGTGTGTTTTCGTTTTTTAGTCGAGTTGAGAAAGTGTGCGGCTTTTATGTTTTGCGTGGATGCAGTCAGCAAAAATGCTGTGTGCTGTGCGGGCCGGTGCAAGTCGCTAGTGGTGGGTGAACAAAAAACCAAAAACGCTGAGTCTCCGAGGTTGTTGGGGTGCATGTAGAAAGTGTAGCACCGAAATTTTGAGCGTCAAGGCGTTTCGGGGATGATCGTTGGCATTTATGGTAATAGTGGAAAGGCCATCAGAATCATGTGGACGATTCATTGAGATTGACATTCGTTACCGGAATCTCATCCATCGTATATTGAACAGTTTTATGAGCAGATCTTTTTTCGGTAAAAAAGCTACATTTAGTGTGTTTTTGATTGTAAAAGACAGAATTTAGTATTGTTATCAACAATAAATCCACATGTGGATTACTATCCCGGAGTGAAGAAATTTCCTTGATCAGAGAAAGGCAAGAGCAACCTCATCCGCAAGCAGCAAAGCTTTTGAAGTAAGTCGCACCCGTCCTTCCAGAATAGACAGTAAACCCTCTTTGGCGAGGCGATCTCTTGTATGACACAAGTCTTCGTTCCCCTCAAAAAAATCGACGGGGATGCCCTCTATTTTTCTCAGGCCAAAAATGATTCGGTCGATTTGAGCGTCTCGCGCTTCAACAGTTTCAAGTCGTGAAAGTGGCAGTTTTTTGTCCTCAAGCGCATCAATATAGTGTGTCAGGTCTTCAGTATTTTCCTGGTGCCTGTGATTGAAGTAGGCATGTGCCGCAAGACCAAAAGCCATCGTTTCGCCTCGATCCCAATAAAGCAGGTTGTGTCTGCATTGTTTACCTACTTTGGCAAAATTAGAAATTTCATAATGTTCGTACCCGGCATCAATAAATTGTTTTCGGGCTGTTTCATAAAAACCCAGCGTTTCTGCTTCATTTGGGAGCTGAAGTTTGCCTTCTTTTTCGAGCCGCGCAAAAAGAGTGCCTTCTTCAATGGAAAGGGCATACATTGAAAGATGCTCCGGCGAAAGTTTAATGGCGTGTTGAAGGCTCTGCTGCCAGTCCTTGTCATTTTGATTGGGTAATCCATAAATGAGGTCAATGGCAATATTGTCAAAACCGGCAGATCGCGCCGCATGAAAGGCCATGTCTGCTTCGGAGGCAGTATGATGTCGGCCTAAGGCAAGCAGGTGTTGATCAGAAAAAGACTGCACACCCAGGGACAAACGATTGACACCTCCCTTGCGAAGGGCGATCAATTTTGTCTGGTCAAGGGTCGCCGGATGGGATTCAAGCGAAATTTCGACATCGCCACACACATTAAAAGAGTCACGGCAAAGTGCAATCAACTCACAAATGATTTCGGGCGGATATTGCGTGGGTGTGCCACCCCCCAGATAGATGCTGGTGATCAGGTGATTTTCAATGGTGCCCAATGCCGCAACAAGGCAGATCTCGGATTTGAGGGCAGTGAGATAGCGCTCAGCCTGCCGACTACGAAAGCCCTGCACATGAAAGGCGCAAAAAGCACAACGCGCTATACAAAAAGGAAAGTCAATGTAGAGACCGATAGAGGGTTGGTTGTGTTGGGGCTTAGAACTCAAGTGAGGCTTTTTTGTTCATGGCAGCATGTAATCTTATCTATTTTGTGTTTGAGTGCTTTTTCGATCACTTCCTCTAGGTTAAAAGTGATGGAAAATGTCTCGCGACTGATGCAGGATACGGGCTATTTCTATTTTTTTATCCTTCTGTCGGTAAAATATAATATGACTTCCCTGCAAATACGAAAAACATCCTGATTCAATATCGTTCCGTTTTTTTCCGTAGAGCGGTTTTTGAGCAAGCCATTTAAAACGGGTTTCAAGTTCGGTGATGTATTTGTCAGCCTGAGCAATGCCCCAGTTTTTTAGGCTGTACAGCCAGATTTCCTCTAAATCGTTTCTAGCTTCGGGGTGCAGGAAATAGTCAGTCACTTAGGTGTTTTTCTTTCATTTCGGATAAAAAACTTTTTGCGTCAAATTCCTTTGCATCGCCACTTTCAAAACCCTTCCTGACTTCTGCCCGTAGCACTGAAAGTTTTTCTTTGTATGTTTGTTCATCCATCCAGAGCCGCAATGCTTCACGGACAAGTTCGCTTGATGAATTATATCTGCCTGTTTCAACCTGGCTCTTTACCATTTTTTCTAATTCCGGTGTGAGTGATACGTGCATAAGATGCTACCTCCTGTTCTCTGAAGCATAAAATGGACGTTAAAGATTGTCAATCTATGACATGAGCAAGCTAAACCCCTATTGTTTATTGACTTCCGCTAGCGTGTCCGCTGCAAAACAGGGCTTAGAATGCCTCTAGGCACTCAAGATTTTAATCTGTGCGTCAATGCGTTTTAGGCTGGTTTCTCGTCCCAGCAATTCCAGGACGTCGAAGATACCGGGGCTGACGACTTTTCCGGTGACTGCGGCGCGAATTGGCTGAGCGACTTTTGCCAGCTTAAGACCCTGTGTTTCACAGATGGCCTTGAAAGCTTCGAGCAGGGGATCGTGTTCAAAAGGTATCTCGACTAAACAATCTCGAACGGCTTTGAGAATCGGCAGGTTTTCAGGTTTCAGGAATTTAGCGGTTTTATCGTCAAAAGGGATGTCGTCCAGAAAAAAACAGGCAGCGGATTCAGCCAACTCAATCATCGTTCGAGAGCGTTCCCGAAGGGCAAGAATGATGCGATGGAGTCTTTCGGGATCAATGCTGTCGGTATCAATAGCCATGTCAGCAAGCAGAGGCAGCAGGGGAATCGCCAGGTCTTTCGGTTTGCCGGTTTTGATGTGATGGGCATTCACCCAGAGCAGTTTTTCGGGATTAAAAATAGAGGGAGAAATACCGACGGAATCAAGGGAGAATTTTTCGATGAGTTCTTTGAGGCTAAAAAGTTCCTGATCTTTGTAAGACCAGCCAAGCCGAACAAGATAGTTATCCATTGCTTCGGGCAAGTAGCCTTCGGAACGATACTGCTGCACCGCTGTCGCCCCATGTCGTTTGGAAAGCCTGGCTTTGTCAGAACCTAAAATCATCGGCAGGTGGCCGAATTTCGGGATGTCAAAACCAAAGGCTTCATAAAGCTGGATCTGCCGAGGGGTATTGTTGAGGTGGTCATCGCCCCGAATCACATGGCTCATACCCATCGCAACATCATCCACAACAACACAAAAATTATAGG
>CAZRYI010000148.1:0-5727 GCA_964604255.1 uncultured Nitrospirota bacterium | reverse complement strand
TCCAGGGGTCGGATGCCCTGAAGTCCTCTGACAGACCTGGAGTCGGCAGTAGTAGGCAGCTTAAAAGTATGAACGATACAAGATATTTCAGGTGCAAAGTCCTCAAGATATTTTTGGGCGCCGTTGGTGGAACGACCCCCGTCGCCGAAATATCGACTCGCTTATATTTTTTTAAATACATCACTCAGGACGATCAAAAATAAGAGCCGGAAATTTACTTCACTGGCTGGCTTCGATGGTTTTTTGAAAAAAATCAGGTCTTGGAATAAGCTCAAGCGTGTCTCCAAGTAGATCGACTTTCCCGCGTAAAATGCACCAATGCATATATTTTGTCAAGGTATATGGTAAATATCGCAACCTGGGTAGATTTTCGTGAATAGCAGCTTAAAATCCTCTTGATTAACAAAGGCTTCAGGAAAGAGAAGTCTCAATCGAAGCTTGGAGGTGAGAGGACTTATTTTCGATTTTTTTTGCTGCAATTAAAAGATAAAACTAAAAATAATAAGCGAAGGTTAGCTGAAAAAAGTCATCATCTCTTTGCGTAAAAAGCAGGTCATTTGCATCTTGCTGCATAAAAATAAAACCTTCTAATGATGCCTGCCAATGTTCACCGAAGCGGCGAGAACCCTCTAGGGTCAGCAGTTTTTCGGACTGGTCGAGGTCTTGAATCACGCCCAGCAAAAGTGCCGTGTCGTCCATGTCGTTCAAGGCCAAACGCAGGCCGATCATGAGGTCGTCTTCAAAAGGGGTGCTTGCGATTTTACCCCGGCTGTCATGCAGCCATTCCCCCAGTGCGCCGAGATCGGCCTTGCTGTCGAAAATACCCGTGAAGGTGTATTCAAATCCTGCTGTCCAAGCCTGGAAGGAGGGCCCTTGTCCACTGCGATGGATTGCTTCGAGCTTGAGCAACCAAACATCAATAATATGTTGCAGGTCTAAACCACTTTGATCAATCTGTTGGTAAAACGGAATCAAGACGGTTTTGCCTGAGCCATTGTTTCCAGGCAACAAGGTCGGTTCCCGACTGGTGCCTTTAAAATGGGAAAGACCGAGATCCCAGTCTCCAAAGCTGTGGCTGTATCGCATGGCTGTATCAAAATGCGTATTTTTTGCGCCACTTTCGAAACGCGCTTGATCGGTGTCTACGACTAAAGCACTGCGAAGTCGTCCTTTAGCACCAGGAAAAGTACGTTCTCGAAAATAGGGGAGTAAAAAAAAATCGAGTGTTCCCCAGGCTTTTGAGATGGAAAGATTGACCATGGGCTGGCCCAGTTTTTCTTCTCCGTCGGGGAGTTCCACCAGATCCGTTTGATTGATAATATCGACCAGATGCTGTGATTCAGTCACACCCCAAAAGATCTTTCGGATGCCAATGCCTACTTCAACATCACCGGGATACCACAAAACAAAAAGCTCCCTGAGGTCAAAATGACTGCGTTCGGAATCAGCGCTGTCAATTCGGAAAAAGGGAGCGATCGTGAGACTTGCTGTCGCCCATTCCTGATAAAATTCCGGTTGTCCGGCAATGGAAACCTCCTGCTCTCTTTGCTCAGAGAGAAGAGGATCACTTAAGAAATAACGGCCCTCAACGGCAAAATAACCCGACCAGCTTGCCGCTGCGAAGCCACTTGAGGGGATCAAAAAGACAATAAAAAAAAGGCTCAGAAAAGTGGTGCTGATTGTCCTCATCAACTGACTGCCAAGCGCCAAGCGTGAACCCTGCACCCTGCACTGCAATTCTTATCTCGCCCTTTTTAAGCTGTTCTTGGTGAAATCTTTTGAGCTGAGGCCAGTTTTGAATTTATAGTCTGTCCACAACAAATCGGAGGATTTTCCGGTTTGATGATTGATCATTTCCATGCGGTCAGGCCGCCAATGTTTGCCTAGATATTGTTGATATTCACTAAACGTGAGGGTTTTGAGCAAGACATTTTTTCGGTCATAGTAGTCCACTTTGACGGGAATATATTCCGCTTGATCGTACCAGACGATCTGTCGGGTATAACCTGAATTAGGATCGACGGGGTCAAGCTCGACAACAAAGGTGGTCTTGCTCTCGTAGTCTTCATCGCGTAACCAGCGGTAGGTATATTTTGCGACTTCCTGAGAACTGATATCCTCGTAGGCGAACTCGCTGCCCATGAAGGAACCCGATTTGTTGGAAGAGCTAATGCGTTTGACCCGCTTCAGGGCAGGGAGAAAAAGCCATTGGTCATCGTTTTTGATCTGATGTGTGAAACTTAAAAAAGCCGTGCCTTTAACGACTTTGGGTGTGTCGAAAATGATGAGGGATTTGTCCCCGTCGCCCGGCACTTCCAAGGTGCGGTTTCGGATGATTCGGATACTTTCTTCCCCCTGCCGGTTTCTCAAAGTCATCTTGAGTTTGGCGGTAAAATCATTGTACCCATCATCTCGACGGTTCATTTCTTCGGCAATGGCCAAGCCTTTTTCTTCTGGTGTTTCTGCTTTTGCGGCAATTGGCAGCCATAAAATTAGTACCAGCAACACAATCAATCGTTTCATATTTTTCTCCATTTCAATTGATCTCCTCTTGAAAAAACAACTCATGACTTGATCGGAGCTTCCCAAGCTCAGGCTTCGCTCGCAAGTATTTCTTTTTTTTGCCGTTTTTCCAGCGCCATCAACAAAGGAGGTAGGAACAAAAAATCAGCAGCCAATGCAAAAACAATGGTGATTGCGGTCAAAAGACCCATTTCAGAATTGAGGGTAAAACCTGAAAAAGTCAGGACTGAAAAACCCGCCGCTAAAACAAGCGATGTCACCCAGAGCGCCGTGCCGACATTATGAAAGGCATAGCGCACGGCATCATGGCTATCCATTCCCCGCTCTCGTTTGGCCCGGATATATTTACTTAAAAAATGAACCGTATCATCGACCACAATGCCCAAACTCATAGCGGCCACAATTGCGGTGCCCATGCCAATTTCTCCGACCATCAGACCCCAAAAACCAAATGCCATACAGGCCGGAACCAGGTTTGGAATCAGGCTGAGCATACCGATTTTAAAGCTCTTAAAAGAGAAGATCAAAATGACCGAAATCAGCACCAGGGCCGCAGCTGTGCCACCTAACATGCTATTGATGTTTCGTTTTGAGATATGCGAAAACATTACCGTTGGACTGGCGCCGGGTACCTGTAATGTCACAGGGGCATTGGCCTTCAACCACAGTTGTGCTCTTTCTTCCAGCGCCAATAATTCTGTCGTCGAAACACTTTCCAGGGTTACACTGAAACGGGTGGACGATTTATTGATATTGATCTGATTGTTAAGATCCAAGCCAAAGGGCAGGGACATTTCGTAGAGCTGGAGATATTGTGCCGAAAGCGCCAGATCATCGGGAATACGATAATAAGCCGGATCATCTTCATGCATATTTTTGTTGAGACGTTTCATTGTGTCCGTCAGGGTACTGACATGTAAAACACGCGGCTGTGTTTTATACCACTCGGCGAAAGATTCAAGCATTTTCAGATATTCAGGATTGCTGACACCCCATTCTTCTCCGGTATCCAGTGAATATTCAATCAGATAGATGCCCGTCAGATTTTCGACAATGAAGTCGGTATCGGTTCTAAAAGCGTAGCTCTTGTCAAAATAATTCACAAATTGATCATTCAACTGATTCAAAGACACAGAGGAAGAGAGTAGGAGTGTGATGGCAAGCATTCCCAGGAACAGCGGTTTTCTGCGGGAAACAACAAATTCCGCCAGTCTATCCATAAGGATACCTTCGTGCTTAGCCTGTTTTTTCACCCAGACCGGTAAAACGGACATCATCGCGGGTAAAAAGAAAATGGCGTAGAAAAAGGCTGCGATGACCCCCGTGGCAACCATGTTGCCTAAATCGTGAAATGGGGGGGAATCGCTGGCATTCATGCTTAAAAAACCAATTGCGGTTGTGATAGACGTTAGAAAAACAGGTAACAAGTTAATGCGAAGTGATTCAATGATCGCCTCGTGTTTGCTCTTGCCTCGCCGCATTTCCTGAAATAGTGTGACCAACAAGTGGATGGAATCCGCCACCGCCAAAGTCAAAATAATGGTCGGTGCACTGGCTGAAGGTGGGGTGAGTAAAATACCTGCCCATCCGGCCAATCCCATCGCCGACAGAGTCGAAAAACCAATGACCAGCACAGCTGTAATCGTGCCGGAAATTGAACGCAACATCAATCCCATCATCACAATCAAGACCAGGTACATAATGGGCACCAGTGTGCCCATGTCATTTTGACTGGCCTCGGAAAAAGAATTGTTCATCATGACCATGCCACTTAAATACACCTTGATTTCCGGATGTTTTTCTTCAATATCACTCGCCATTTTACGCACAAATGCAACCACTTCCGGGACTTCTGCAAGTGATTGACCCGGTAGGTTGATGGTGACGTTCACGCCGGTCACATGGGCTGTCGGGGAAATAATACGATTCACGAGTAGTGGTTCATTCAGCGCAATGTCTTTTTTGCGCTCAAGATCTTCATCCGAAAGCGTGCTCGCATTATTGACCAGATTTTCGACAATCAACTCATCACCATCTGCCCAGGAATGCTGAAAATTTGTGACGGAATCAACCCGAAGTGAATAGGGAATTTGCCATGCTTCGTGGGTTAATTTTTCCACAACCGCCAAGGTCTCGCGACTAAAAACCTGGCCGTTTTCCGGGGCGATGGCAAATAGCACGTTGTCATTTTTTGTATAGGTATTTTGAAGCTGCTCAAAGGCCTGAAGCTGAGGGTTTTCCTTTCCGAAAAAAACCCGGTAATCCGTTGAAAAACCCAGGAAGCGTGCGCCGCTTGCAGCGCCCATTGTCAGGGCAATGCTTCCTATGATGATTAACCATCTAAACCGTATGACCCACTTTCCAAGACGCGCACCATCCATAATGTTTGTTCCTCCATTTGCTCAGGAAATTTTCAGATCCTGAACAATGATTATTGAATACATTCTAAAATATTCACATCTAAGCGAAATTTTTTTACTTTTTTACCAAGCCCTGAATCAGGAGTGCGATTACCGCTTTTTCTGCTTTTTCCAGATCCGCCAAACTATGGCCATTCATGACCACCAGCGGTGGGTAACAAAAGTGGACGGTCGCATACAGGATTGTGTCTGCTGCCTCCACGATATCCGGGACATCAAATTCCTCTGTTCGTTTTCCTTCAGCCAGGATTTCCACCACAAAAGCGCGAAGAGAGGATCTATGGCGACTCACCACCTCGGGGTGTTCCTGGCAAATAAACGCAACTAACTCAAAGAGGTGTGGTGTATTTGCACATAAGTCATGTGTCGAGCGCAGAATTTCCAAAAAAAAGTCCGAAAGACGTTCGGCCGCAGACAGATCCTGACGCTGAAGCACTATCTTTCCTCTTCTTTCCTTTTCGCGCATACACAAAGAGGCAATTGAAACACCAATTTCTTCTTTGTTTTCAAAATAGCGATAGAGGTTTGCCGCTGACATACAGCAATCTTTTGCAATTTCCACCATCGTCGTTTTGCCAAAACCATAACGACGAAAGCGAATATCGGCCACATCAATGATCTGTTGTTTAATTTCTTCCGCAACCTGCATAATCCGAAGTATAAAGCCTGAATAATGAACCGTCAAGAAAATATTCAGCACACATTAACATTTCTTGACTTGTACCCAGCCCTTCCATAAAATGGCGGCCTATGAAACGAGTCGCATCTGAAGCACTTTTTAAAG
>CAZRYI010000147.1:0-5769 GCA_964604255.1 uncultured Nitrospirota bacterium | reverse complement strand
TCCACCTTTTTGGCATGAGTTTTATCTTTTTTATGACAGGCGGCATCTTTGCGCTAAGCGAAATAAATGTGCGGTGGCGTTGCCTGCTGATCGCCACACCCTTTGTTGCCATTTGGCTCGACATCGGCTCCTGGTGGTTTACAAAATTGGAACCCATTTTTGCCTACACCGTAATCTTCGGAGGATTCCTGATGGGAATTTCCCTGTTCTTGCAAATTGTCATTTCTCTTGGAGAAATGTGGCTCTGGAAAGGGGCAGGGAAAGGCAAGTAGACTTGATTCACCCCTACCCGCTCTGAAATGCCGTTGGTGCCTCACTTAAGTAGACCCAACTAAACTGATTGAGCAACTCCAAAGAAGCTTCCCGTTTTCCATTTCCAAGAACCTCTTCATCGACTCGACGAAACGCAGTACTCAGTTCATCCTGCTTTTCTGGGCCTAAATGTATATCGGCAATCTTGAACAGAATATGATCTTCTACATCAATATGCTGAGTCAGCAGTGCGATATAAAGGCTTGCATTTTCAACAATGGACGCGATAGCGCCCGCTTCTTCACCACCTCGATACCTTTTAAGCGCCCCTCGTAGCGCGGAAATATACCGACGACCAAGGTCGTGTTCTTGAAGCATTAGCCCAATAGGTCCCCCCTCCCTGGGCAGTCCAACGGCCTCCAGCGCTGGAAATAGTAGCAGTTCTTCTTTTTCATGATGACAGCGGTTGACAAAGGTTTCGATGAATTCAAGTATTTGATCGATATGTTCCCCGCCCACCTGTTCTCCAGCTTCAAGTCTCTGACAAAATGCTTCCAGTACCCTGAGCATGTTTAATATTAAAACATGTTCTTTTTCTAGCAGTGCTGTTGGTTTCATGACCATCCCTCCTCACAATCAGTTTTTTATGTGATCCCTTTAGATCCACATTCATCCTACAAGCTATGTGTTACTCACAGGTCAAGTGTTTTTTTATTTTGAGCAGAATTTTTTGTAAAAAAAAAGAGGCTCTAAGAAAAAGAGCCTCTGAAGAAGGAATACAGTTTTCAGATGTGCTTTGAATACAGGACGAAAACCTGAGTTCTTTTATTTATGCAGGATGATTAACTCACCCTTCATGCCCATTTCTTTGTGATTTTCCAGGATACAATTATAAGGAAATCCGCCATCCTTAAAGGGGACAAAGGTCACAGTCGTTTTTGCGCCTTTTTCCACTACTTCATGGGAGGTGATAAAAAAGTCCGGTAAACCAATGTGGTGTTTTAGGCCATCGTTGTTGATTAAGGTAATCTCGACAACATCCCAGGCTTTCACAAAAAGTCGTGGATTCACCTTACCGTCAATCGTCCCACCAACTCCGACAAAATAACGGCGATCTCCTTCTGATTCCGTCCTAAGTGTAATATGTGTGATCGGGCGATCTTTGCTCGAAGGCGTCGCACTAACAGTTGTGAGTGTGGAAAGGACGGATAAGATAACAAAAAAAGCGATCTTAAGTTTCATAGACTGTATCTCCTTTGATATTTGACCTTCTGCTTGACTTCCTTCGAAATATTTTCTGGGTTAAGCCCTTTTTGTTTTTCATTGGGTGTAAAATGGCAACAAAACGTGGGAAGGATAACATATGTCACTGGGATTTAGAATAGAGAAAATTTCTAAAAATTCAATTATTACGGCCCCCATTTTTAGGGGTGATCGCACCGCTTTTCAGGTCTGCTTCCCGGTATCCTGGTCATCTCAGTCCTTTTATAAACGCGACGCGCCAGCGAAACTCAAGCAAGTATTGATGGATGAGCGACGCTTATTGTCATCGCTGAAAAAGTCAGTTAACCTTCCGAGATGATTAGGTTTCAATCCCCCTCCAAAAAAGTAGATTTTCCAGGATGTAATGATTCACATTCTGAAATAAATTGATATGAAGACTTTTTTTAAAATAAAAAAAATAACCTGCTCTAAGCTCATTGTTCTCACCAGCATCTTTTTAGTGGCTTTTGCGAATCAAGCTTTCTTCTCAAATGTGATGGAAGTTTACCTTGTCGATCTGAAAAACATTGCATTTTTGAGTTCTTTAGCCCTTGTGCTTGGAGCCGCAACGACTTTGCTACTTTCATTATTTTGTTACAAAAAAACAATTAAACCCGTTCTTATCATCATTCTATTCATCTCGGCATTTGCCAGTTATTTTATGGACACCTACAACGTTGTTATCGACAACACGATGATTCAAAACCTTGTTAATACAGATACCGCAGAATCAATGAATTTGATGTCTTGGAAACTAACTGTGTATGTCACATTATTGGCTGTACTGCCGTCAATATGGATTTATAAAGTAAAGATTGCCTATACAGGTGTAAAGTCAGAGTTTGTTTCGAGAATAAAACTGTGTTCACTCGCTCTATCACTGGTGCTTGTTATTGGTCTTATTTTCGGTGGCTACTATGCCTCTTTTTTGAGAGAACACAAAATATTGCGATATTATGCAAACCCGACCGCTTCCATTTACGCCACAGTAAAATACATTGATCAATCGATCAAAAGAGAAGGCCTTCCCCTCCTTCCCATTGGGTTAGATGCAAAAACGCCTTCAATGGATAATCACCGGGAATTGATCATTTTTGTTGTCGGTGAAACCGCCAGGGCAGATCGATTTTCACTGAATGGCTATGAAAGAGAAACCAACCCACGCTTAAAAAAAGAAAACGTAATCAGTTTCTCCAACGTTTGGGCCTGTGGAACCTCCACCGCGCTTTCCGTTCCTTGCATGTTTTCTATTTATAAACAATCCGACTACAGCGATACAAAAGCACAAACCACTGAGAATGTGCTTGATATATTGAAACACGCCGGAGTCAATGTCCTTTGGCTCGACAATAATTCAGACTCAAAAGGGGTCGCACTGAGGGTTCAGTTTGAAGATTATAAAAACGCTCAAAAAAATCCGATTTGTGACTTGGAATGTAGAGATGAAGGCATGTTATCCAACCTCCAAAGCTATATTGATGATCATCCAGAAGGCGATATCTTTATTGTTTTACATCAAATGGGCAATCATGGCCCCGCCTACTACAAACGGTATCCGGCAGCATTTGAACAATTCAGGCCCGCATGTCAGACAAACCAATTGGAAGATTGCAGTAAAACAGAGCTTGATAACGCCTACGATAATGCCATTTTGTATACAGATTATTTCTTATCAAAAGTAATTCAGGTGCTTAAGAACAACAATGATCACTTTGAATCTGCTCTATTTTATATGAGTGATCACGGCGAGTCCTTAGGCGAGCATGGACTGTATCTGCACGGTATGCCTCGCTTTATTGCCCCGGATGTGCAACTACACGTCCCAGCCATTATGTGGTTTGGAAGTAATTTTGATGAAATAGATGCGAAATCACTGTCCGACAAACGAGATAAAAAATACTCCCACGACAATGTTTTTCATACCATACTCGGGTTTATGGAAATAGAAACGTCTATTTACGATAAGGAAATGGATGTTATCTATGGAGACAGCTAAGGCTTAGTCAAAGCCTAAGACCGGTAGCCAAACAAAGCCCTTGTTTTGATCAGTGCCACAACCTGGTGGGGCACCATGGCTTCCCATGAAGGATCAGCAGTTTGGATTTTTTTTAAGACCTCGCGAGAGAGGATCGGTAGACATGCCTCATCATAGCCCTTTAGATCAATCAGATGTTTATTTTCGTGCAGATGGGCGTAAAGATGCTGGATATTCGGTGCAACTTTGAGGTTGGCCGCGGTCGTGAGTACACCGGTTTTTGGATCTTTTAGCGGGTAGATATATAACTTCAAATCATTCTTAAATAGACGCCCAAAGGATTCAAGGATACCGCCCTCCAAGTCTGAATAGTATTTTTCCTTAAAAATTTCTTTCACAAGACGAACGCCCGTGGCCAAGCCAATCATTTTATCTGTATAGCGAAACAGGTAGGCCGCCAGTCGATAAAATCGGCCATAATTGGAAATCAACACCGTCTTGCCAAGCGCAGCTAAGAGATCGACACGATCAAGAAAATCTTTGTGGTCGATTTCCCCATCTTCTGAAAGGTTGCGAAGCGTCATTTCTGTCAATACTGCGATCTCACTCCCCGGTACTCCCGCTTCCAAAGCAAACTGAGCCTTGGCGCAATCCAACATATCAATCACAACCCGTGTCACAGGTCGAAAGCTGCCACGCTGAACCAAGATGGCTTTTTTGTAAAGTACCTCAGAAGGCTGCACAACATTTCCATCTGAGGTAAACATTGCAGAATCGGCCAAGCCGAGCCGAACCAGCTCCAAACTCATAATCCGATTGTCTTCATTTTTAAAGATCGGACCGCTCAGCTTGAGCATATCCACTTCCACCTGTGATCTTGTCAGGTTATCAAGCAGTGATTTCAGGAAGGCCACGAGATTGTGGTGTAGAAAAAATGCCCCGTGAATCACATTCACGCCAAAAATACCAAGTGCTCTCTGTTGTTTCAGGTTGGATGCATCCAACATACGAATATGAATGATGATTTCAGAAGGCTCCGTGCGGGGTGTGACTTGGAATCGTATGCCGAGCCAGCCATGTGATTCGTCTGTTCGTGCAAAACTTTTGGCTTTAACCGTGTTGGCAAAAGCAAAAAAGGTGGTCTTTTCTCCCATTGACGGATCCAGACGCTTCCTAAGCAGATTGAACTCGCAGTCCAGCATACTCCCCAAACGTTGTCGGCTGACATAACGTGCGCTACTTCCGTAAATGGCATCACTCACCGTCATGTCGTAGGCCGAAATTGACTTGGCAATCGTGCCAGCTGCACCACCGACTTTGAAAAAAAATCGTGCAACCTCCTGACCCGCACCAATTTCGGCAAAGGTGCCATACTTGGCATGATCAAGGTTAATTTGTAGTGCCTTTTTATTTGTAGTGAGAATTTCCTGTGTCATGCTGATATCCTAATAAACAGAAGAGATCTGATTAAGTCTGAGCTTTCTCAAAAGGTCACACTATATTATTTCCTGAATCATTTCGATTGCGCCACAGGGGCACTCTTCAGCGCAAATACCACAGCCTTTGCAATAGTCGAGGTTAAAAGTGTAACGCAAGCCAGAACCCAGCTTAATGACGGCATTGTCCGGGCAAACCCCATAACAATTGTCACACTCAAAGCAGTTGCCACAGGAGAGACAGCGACGCGCCTCGAGCAAAGCAGTTTTTTCATCCAGGCTGCCAAGCACTTCGTCAAAACTTTTACGCCGCTGAGCGACATCTAAATAGGGCTGCTTGCTTTTATCTGCATCGGTATAATACCAAGGATTAAGTTGTTCAAAAGTCGCAAGTGCATGTTTTTCTGGCGGCGTATTAGAGCGACGACTCAGGTACGCATCGATATAACGCGCGGCTTTTTTCCCATGTCCGGTGGCAACCGTGACAGTTCGTTCAGAAGGCACCATGTCCCCTCCTGCAAAGAGTCCTGGCCGTCCGGTCATCATGCAGGCATCCACTTGAATCAAGCCGTCTTCAGAAAAATGCAGGCCCAGAACATTACGCAAAAAATCGGCATCCACCCGCTGTCCCAATGCCAAAATCAAAGTGTCCGCTGCTATTTTCTCAAATCGCCCGGTTCCTTGAGGTTTACCGTCTGCGTCAAGTTGCATTTCTTCTACAGTAAAAGTCTCATCACTTGCGGCGGTGATGGTGCGCAGCCAGTGGATTTTAATCCCTTCTTCCAGAGCTTCGGCCACTTCAAAGGCGTGTGCCGGCATATGAGCCTGATCTCGACGGTAAAT
>CAZRYI010000146.1:0-5792 GCA_964604255.1 uncultured Nitrospirota bacterium | reverse complement strand
GTTTGAAGGTTTTTCCTTCCACGCCTTGCAGGGTAAGCAGGGGGAGAAAGACGATGATGATAATCGCGATGGCGAAGAAGATGGGACGGGCCACTTCTTTACAGGCCCGCGCCACCACATGTACGCGTGGCTCCTCCGGGTCAGACTCTCTCAACAGGCGGTCAACATTTTCGACCACGACAATCGTGCCATCGACCATCATGCCAATGGCAATGACTAGGCCGCCGAGAGACATGAGGTTGGCCGAAAGGTCGTAGAGGTTCATTAAAATAAAGGCAAAAAAGATCGAAAAAGGGATGGTAACGGCCACGACAATGGCAGGACGTACGGCCCCCATAAAGACCAGTAAGACGAGAATCACCAGTACAATTCCCTCAAGCAGGGCATCTGTGACGGTTTTGATACATTTTGCAACCAGGGTGGACTGATCGTAATAGGGCACCATTTTAATGCCTGGCGGGAGAATTTTGTTAATTTCCTCCATACGCACCTTGGCATCACGAATGACGGTGGAGGTGTTGGTGCCAATGAGTTTGAGTACCATGCCGACGACGGTTTCGCCTTCGCCATCCATTGTTGCTAAACCCTGACGCACCTCTCCACCGATTTCGACATCTGCAATTTGACTTAAAAAGATCGGGGTGCCATCAACGGATTTCACAATAATCCGCTCCAGATCGGCAATGGATTTCGCAAGCCCCACTGAACGCACAATAAACTGTTCTGCACCTTTGACGATGTACTGGGCACCGACATTGGCATTATTGGCTTTGACCGCATCAACGACTTCTGCCAAGGAAAGATTGTAGCGCAGTAAATCAGGCGGACGAACTAAGACCTGAAACTGCTTCACCTCTCCCCCCAAAGAAAGGACTTCTGTAATGCCTGGCACACTCTGAAGGTTGAACTGGATGATCCAGTCCTGGATCTTCCGCATCTCTTCCGGGCCGCGTTCTTTTGTTTCGTCCTCAACAAAAAAGAAAAGGATCTGTCCCAGGCCCGTCGAAATCGGCCCCATAGACGGTTCGCCGAAACCCTCCGGGATGGCATCTCGTGCGAGCTGGAGGCGTTCGTTGACAAGTTGTCGGGCGAAATAGATGTCGGTGCCATCCTCGAAATAGACGTTTACGACAGAGAGACCGAAGTTTGAAACCGAACGAATTTGTTTGAGGTTGGGCAAACCGTTCATCGCCACTTCGACGGGATAGGTGACATAGCGCTCAATTTCTTCGGGAGCCAGCCCTTCGGTTTCTGTAAAAACCTGAACGAGGGCTGGGGTGACATCCGGGAAGGCATCCACAGGGAGTTTCAAATAACTGGCGTAACCAGCAGCCGTGATTAGCGTACCGAAAATAATCATTAACAAGCGATTTTCGAGCGAAAAATCAATCAGTTTCTGCATTGTATTGTTCCTTTATCGAATCAAAAATATTTCAAACGATGTCATCATCACATCAATGATTGTGACCATCATCCAGATCTCCGACGCCCAGTTGCGCACGTAGGGTAAATCCGCCTTCCACGACGTAGGAATCGCCCCAGTTGAGGCCTGAGGTGATTTCGACGTAGTTTGCGTCGTCTCGACCCAGGGTCACCGGTTGCGCTTTGAGTTCACCCTTCGTCATGACAAACAGGACGTCCTGATCTTTTATTTTTTGAATTGCAGACTTTGGCACAATCAGGTCGGATTCAATTTCACCCACTGCTATTTTTGCGTTGATAAAAAGTCCCGGACGCCACTTCCCTTCTTTATTTGGGATGACGATTCGTGCAAGGGCTGTTCGGGTTTCTTCTCCGACAACCGGTCCGACATAGGAAATTTTTCCAATGGTGCTAATGTGTTTTTTCCCGGCTTCGATGAGGACTTCCTGGCCTTCCGCAACAAAGGGTAGATCTTTTTTATAGACGCTAAGATCAACCCAGACATTGCTCAGGTCAGCGACAACAAAGGATTTGTCATAGGCATCAAGTGCCTCACCCAGGGTAATGTGTTTTTCGATGACCACGCCTTTTTGCGGGGAGCGAATCAGGTAAAGACCAATGTCGCCATCGGCCTCTTTTTTCTGCCGCAGCTTTTTCAATTCCTGTCGGGTCAGGCCGTCAATGCGAAGGCGGCCTTCGGCGGCTCGAACTTCAGAGCGAGACAGTTCGACATTTTTTTCAGAGAGCTGCATGTTTTTGCGAATAATGTTTAATGACTGTTCTTCAACGGTGACATTCTGATGTGCGGCCCTTAAACCTTGCTCGGCAGCCTTCACAGCCTGCTCCGCCGTGATGATGGCTTGTGCCGCAATTTGCGTTTCCTGTTCCGCTCGCTTTACCCCCTGCGCGGCGACTTTTGACAATTGTTCTTTTTCGAGCAAGGCAATGCGATTTTGAAATTCCACTTCTTCATGAATTGATTCGGAAGTCGATTTTGCTTTTTCGTAGTCCTTTTTGGCATTTAAATATTCGGACTCACTGGATATTTTTTTCTGCCAAAGGTCTTTTTCTCGTTTGAAAGCGGCTTCAGAAAAATTTAAATCGGCATAAGCATTGATCAGGCGTGCGCGATTGCCTCCGACCGCTCGTCCCTTAAAAGCAACTGAAATAGACTCAAGGGAAGCGCTCTCTTTCAGTTTCGCCAGCAGGGCCTTGGTATTGTCATGAACCGTTTTTTGCCACTGGAAATTGGTTTCGGCAATGTTGAGATAGTTTTTTTCTGTTTCGAGATTGATCTGAGTGACCTTCAGGTTGTTTGCAGCAACAGTCACTTGGCTTTTTGCCGCTTCAACGGCTGTACCAACCACCTTAACTTGATCTTGGGCGACATCTCGTTTTGTCCGCCCGACATCCACCTGAGCCCGTGCAATTTCAAGATTGGCTTCACTGATGCCCATTTCTGTTTTTGTTTTGAAGTAAGTAATCTTTGCTTCGCCCATTTCCTTACTCTCAAGCACAGCGATGACCTCACCTTTGCGAACGGTATCGCCAACCGTTTTTTTAACTGTTCTGACAACGCCGGGGATGCGGGGGCCGATATGGACAAGCTGGTCTTCATTGGTTCGAACTTCTCCTGGCAAAGAAACATAGAGCCTGAGTTTGCCTGCATCCGCTTTCGCCAGTTTAATGCCGAATTCAAGCATTTCGGCTTTCGACAATTTAATGCCTTCGTCTTCATGCTCACCGCGGGCGCCCTCTTCTTCCTCATGCCCGTGACCATCATCTTCTTTGTGTTTTTCTTCACTGTTGCTGACGGACACCACAAGGTCTTTTTCCGGGAGCTTTGACGACACAAACCAGAAAGCACCTGCGCCAATAAGAAGGAAGGTGGCTGCAAGGGGAAGAACCGGTATACCTTTTTTATCTTTTTGCGTTTCTTTAGTTTCCATGAACAATCTCCCTATTCTCTTTTGCAATAAACTTTTTCCGATCCAAACGCGCTCCGATCAGTTGCTCTACATCCGCGAGTGAAAGGTGGTGATCAATTTGTGCCTGTAGGTACTGAGCCCGCGCCCCGGCCAGTGTTCTCTGCGCATCCAGAACATCCAGCAGATCAAATTTCCCGAGACGGTAGCCTTCGCTGACCGCCTCGAACGTCAGTTCTGCGCCTGGCAGCAGTTCATTTTTGAGCCCTTCTGCGGCAGCATGGGTGGTGGACAAGGTGCGATAGGCTTCAGCGAGTGCAGCCCTGAGTTGTAATGCGGTGGCATGTTGCTCTGCGAGGGCTTTTGAATGTTGCGCCTGTGCTTTACGAATGCCGCCCTGATTTCGATTGAAGACCGGCAGATCGATTGAGATGCCGCCGACCAATGCGGTGGCATCGTTTTCATTGAACTGCCTGAAACCGCCGCCGATGGTGATATCGGGAGTCGCTTGTGCCTTTTCGAGGGTGATGACTGCTTTACGCTGAGCGAGTTCAGTCACCCAGCGGGCGAGTTCAGGGTTTTGTCCGAGGCGATCAACAAGCTGAATGAAGGTGGGCAGAGCACTTGGCACCTCCAACGAACCTTTGACAGACTGAAAACCCGGCTTTGTACTGCCCCACATTGTCGCCAGTTTTTTTCGGGATGCTTGCAAAGCCCGCCTTGCACGGTCTAAGTCAATTTTGGCCGATGCGAGTGTCACCTTGGCTTTGATTGCCTCAACGGGGGAAACTTTACCGGCGTTCACGCGTTTTGAGACCGCCTCTTCCAACTGTTTTGCTAGCTGCAATAAGTCTCCGGTAAGTTTGACCTTTTGCTGGTCACCGAGGACTGAGACGAAACTAAGAGTGACTTCGTTAAAAAGGCGAAGGCGAAGGGCTTCATAATCCCAGCCAGCCAGATCGCGATTTAAGGTGGCGACTTTTTCCCTTTTACTCCGCTTGCCAGACAACTCAATCAACTGCCCCACTGAGAGCGTTGTTTCTGTTTGATCCAAACCTGAAAAAGGGGCCGAGCCTGCGAAATTTTCTACTTCAAGGCCAAGCTCAGGATTGGGCAATAAGGCCGCCTGGATGCGGGCGGCATCGCGCGCCTTGATTTCCCATGAAAAGGCAGAAAGTAAGGGGTTTCGCATTAAAGCGAGTGCGAGAGATTCTTCCAGGCTGAGTATGCCGGTCGCTTCCTGCCCTGTTTCGGGTAACTGAGTGGCTAAAATTACGGGTGGCACAGGGAGCGTATTCACTGTACCGACAAGGGCTGGACGGGGCTTTTTTGCATCAGGATAAACAGAAATAACACAACCGCTTAAGCTGATACTGGCAACAAGAAGAGATAAAACAAGTATTTTAATGGACATGTGTTCCTCCAAAAATAATTCAGCAGTCCTGATTTCGTGTCGTATAAAGGACAAAAACAAAATCAGGCGTGAGGGTTCGGAAGGCTCTGATTTTAAATCAGGGCTTCCTTTGGAGGAATCAGATAATCAGGATGGTCGTGCGGAGAGAAAGCTGCGATACCATCTCCAGCGGTGGAGAAAGCCCGGAGAACTGCGAGTGTTTTTCCTGAGAAAAAAGAGAGAAAGCCTTCGGCAAGGTAGGGAGGCTTTGCATCTCCGGGAGGAGCCGGGTTTTGGTACTGCCGGAGAAGCTGTCCTCGGCAGAGGAAATTTCGACTTCGTGATCGCTGTGAGCGAGATCTGTTTTCTGTGAAACACCGATCATCAGATCTAAGAGATCATGTTGATGGTTTGCAGAAGGCGCTGCTTCGTGTGTGTCGTGATTGCCGGGGTGATGCAGGATGAGACGGATTCTGTGGCTATCTTCAGAGAAAAAAACAGGATGGGCATGGGCCAGGGCTGTGAAAAAGATCGGAAGGCCGGAAACCACACCAATGCCGGAGAAAAGGAAGGTCATCAAAAAAGAAAATATGACGACCCGCTGTTTTTGATTTCCTGAAAACAATGCTTTCATTCTAAGCAGTTCATCGTGCCGTAGGAACAAAGCCCCTTAGGCAATAGTATCACCTATATAAAATCGTGGCAAGCGAAAGTCTCTCCCAGCTCAGCGTAATAAGGCTTCACTCTTTTTTGGCATTGTCTTCTGTTTCATTGTCGAAGGGAAGAAATATGCCCGCCATCATGTTGCCGTTAATCTGCAATTTAAAGCGCTTGCCGACGGTATCATTTTCCCCTTGATAAGAACAGGTAGTGCAACTGTGCCCGCTTCGTTTAAAACGAAGTCAAAGTCAGTACGGAAATTTCGCATCCTTGTTTTCCTTTGCCTGTGGTGTCACCTGAGAAATCGGGTTGGCCAGAAAATCTTTAATCAAGGACGCCACTTCCGAAGTGTTGTTGACACGCACCATCAAGGTTCGCAGGGCTTTTGCCCC
>CAZRYI010000145.1:0-5806 GCA_964604255.1 uncultured Nitrospirota bacterium | reverse complement strand
AGGGCGACATCGAAAATTCGAGCAAAATAGTTGAATCTTTTTTTTCGTCAGTCACCGTTTATTTCCCCTTTATAAAAGGCAGGGCGACTACTGCTGCTTCGATTCGATTTTTGTTACTTTCGACTTCAAGTGCTGTCCCTGGAGTAATTACTGTTGTTTTGAGGTAGGCCATTGCGATCATCCGTTCCAAGTGGGGGGACTTGATCGCGCTCGTGATGACGCCGACTTTTTTGTTGTTGTGAAAGACCTCATCTCCTTTATTGGGCAGTACATCCCCTTCCAGAATTAGTCCTGAGAGTTGTTTGTTGACATTGCCGTAGGTCTGGATTCTGGCCATTACTTCCTGGCCGGGATAACATCCTTTTGTGTAGCTGATGGTTTCCGATGCCAGTCCGGCCTCAATGGGAAAAACACTTTCATCAATGTCCTGACCATAACGTGGCAAACCGGCTTCAATGCGACGTGTCTCCAGTGCATTTTGACCTACAGCGGAGAGACCAAAAGCTTGTCCGGCTTCCATTAGATTATTCCACAACTGCTCTGTTTTTTCGGCGGGGACATAGAGCTGATAGTCTTCTTCTCCGGTGATTGCACATTTGATGCAGAGCACAGGGGTGTCACCCACTTTTTTCTGGAAGAGGGATTTTTCTGACAAGGCCGGAAGCGGCTCTCCAAAGTAAGATGCAAGTAAGCCCATGGACTTCGGCCCAGAGACGAGCAGTCTTCCCCAGTTCGGGCTTACAATTTCGACTTTGGAGCGCATCCGATAACGCATGAGTTGGGCTTTTGTATTGTCTGCATTGTTGGATGCTACATCAATGAGCAGGGCTTCAGGGGAAAGCCCCTCAGCCAGAGCAAAGAGATGAAAATCAGAAACAACCTTTCCCTTGGCGGTTAACAAGCAGGCATAGATACCTCTGCTGTCTGTTAGCAGATCAAGATCGTTGCTGATGAGCTTTTGCAAAAAAGAGTGTCGATCTTCCCCTGTTAACAGAAGTGTGCCTTGATGTGAGAGATCCGCCAGTCCGACATGCTCCGTGAGGGCGCGATACTCTGCCAAGGGATTGCCATAGTGATCTGGCAGTGTTGTCCATGTGTCGAATTCGGCAAAATGTGCGCCCTGGGCTTCGTGCAGATGATGTAAAGGAAGTTTGTTCATTTTGGACTCTATTGGGTGAAAGTCTACCAGCTAAACGCTTGACAGTTTACGCTTCAGATTATCGCTCGTAAAGCGCAGATCTTTTTTGATTTCGCCAGGTCTTTTGTA
The DNA here is from genome assembly GCA_964604255.1 of uncultured Nitrospirota bacterium. Classification (GTDB taxonomy): domain Bacteria; phylum Nitrospirota; class Nitrospiria; order SBBL01; family JAADHI01; genus JAJDBU01. Next base: position 4,539 of record CAZRYI010000145.1, on the reverse strand, counting down.
TATGATCTGCCGGTTTAAACTTTGTTGGAGGCTTGTGCGTGTACTTTTTTATCTTCTACAACACTTTGTTAGTGATGTATGGCTGTTCGCTGATTTGGATTGAGCCGAAAATATTTAATGTCGCGATGCGGGGTCTCGAAATGATGGACGGCAAGGTTGTTTTTGGCCTTGCAGCCACCGGATGTATTGTTGTTTTTTTTGAACTGTTCCGAAAAAAACGAACCCTTTCCTGGTTTTACGGCGTGCTTGGCCTCGCAATTGTGGTTGTCACTGGCGTCGTCTTTTTCAACTATTATAGAAATGCCTACAATAGCGGTGCCGGCCTCTACCTCGCTGCGCTCGGGGGACTTCAGCTTATGGGTTCCTATGTTGTTTTGCTTTTCAGACAGGGCAAATCGCAGTCGTAATCCCTTTTTTAAACAAGCGCCTCTTCAATTATTTTTAAGCCCTCAAACATCTCCTCCTCTGAAATATTCAAAGGCGGCATGACCCGAATGACACAGTCAGTGTGAAGGGTCCAGCCCAGAATCAATCCTTTTTCAAAAGCACGGTTCACCAGGTTTTCTGCCGCCTTTGCATTGGAAAATACGAGTCCAATCATCATGCCTTTGCCGCGTACTTCGCAGACCCCTGTTTTTTCGCCGATAAAAGTAGACAAGCGTTCTCGAATGAACACGCCACTCTGCTCAGCTTTTTGACTTAGATCTTCTGCCAAAATCACATTCAGACTCGCCAGCGCCGCCGCGCAGGAAACCGGATGTCCGCCGAAAGTCGTCACATGAGAAAGGGGCGGATTGTTTGAAAAGGTTGCCATGAGGGAGCGATTGCCGACAAAGGCCCCCAATGGCATTCCCCCGCCGATGCCCTTGGCAAAAGTCACGATATCCGGCACAACACCCGAATGTGCCATCGCAAAGAGCCGACCCGTTCTCCCGAAACCGGTTTGTGCCTCATCAAAAATCAAGAGCGCAGCCACCGCATCACAACGCGCTCGAAGTGCCGAAAGAAAGCCATGATCCGGCACCAGAATGCCGCCTTCCCCCTGTATGGGTTCGATGATAACTGCTGCAACGTCCTCGTCAATCTCATCTAAACCCTCAACCTGATTAAAGGGAAGAAAAGTAATACCCGGCAGTAAAGGTTCAAAAGGTTTACGGTAGATTTCTCGTCCTGTGACGGAGCATGAGCCATGCGTATCGCCGTGAAAACTGCCGTCAAAAGCGATCAGTCGTTTTCGCCCCGTAAATTTTTTTGCCAGTTTCAGCGCCCCTTCATTGGCTTCGGTGCCGCTGTTGGTAAAATAAACCTGGTTCAGCGTGTCCGGTAAAACAGAAACAAGCTTGACGGCAAGATCAACCTGAGCCGCTTGAATGTATTCGCCATAAACCATGACATGTAGATGTTTATCGACCTGGTTTTTAATCGCTTCAATGACCTTCGGGTGACGATGTCCAATATTTGCCACGCCGATGCCGGAGATAAAATCAAGGTAGCGCCTCCCCTCTTTAGTATAAAGACAGGAGCCTTCCGCATGGTCGATCTCAAGTGCAATCGGATTGAGAGAGGTTTGACAAATGGCCCGGAGAAAATCCTGGCGGCGAGATTTTTCTGAAGCGTTCACAAAGGCTCCCGATCAACAAATCTTAAGAGTGGCAGCAAGGGCGATTGGCCGTCGTGATGCCAGGTAAGCGGCGGTTGTTGCATTTGGCCGATTTGACAGATTCTGCATCCGCCCAGTTCGGCAATTTGGGCTGTCAGGTCATTTTGTCTGGCTTTTGTAAGTGCAAGACCGACGGCTTGAAGGTGGTCTCGATAGGGAAGCAGAAGTGAGGGAACACCAGAAAGATCCTCTACCGGCTTGATCCAAATCGTTCTGGAAAGTGGCGAGAGTGTGAAGCCGGGATCGGGATCATAAAGCACTGTCCAATCGAGGTTTTTTGGACTTGAAAAAACCGTTCCGCCTTTTAGCGGGAGGGCCGCACGAAGCTGTTGAATTTGCGCGGCTTCATTGGGCGAAAGTGCGGCTTTTGGCAGTCTTGCTGAAAGTGACTCAAGCGCCACTGCCAGCCATTGTGCAAAATCAAGAGGTGTTGCCGATCCTCCCGCTTCGATATAAAAAAGATGAGGTGAAAGACAGCCTCTTTGTTCATAAAGGGCCACATCACGCGCTGCTTTTTCTGCAATGTCCTCATTGATGGATTCCCGAGCAATGAGCCCCAAACTCAATTTATGACCATAAAAGAGGCTTCGGCTGGTTGGCGGAATCAGCTTACGAAGTTTTGTGATCGTGTCATCATTGCCATAAACAATCACCGCCCCGGCTTTTTGAAAGGCCGCCTTTGTTAAGGCTTCTTCTGAGCGATCCCAATGTAAAATGGCAATGTTGCCTGCCAGGTCTGGCCGAATATCTTGCAGACTGCGAGCAAAGAGTGTCGGCAACAGTGCTTCTTCTTTGCTCATGCGAATCAGGTTTGCGGATTTTGTTAATAAACCCAGAACGAGGCCGGTGATTGAAAGTCCGGGGATATTTGCAGGAAAGATTTGTGTGATTAAACGTGGCCCGAAAGCGCGGGAGTCTGCAAGCGCTGAGGTTCTTGGACAAAATTGATCAAGCCGTCTTACATCGCCCAAAGCCTCTTCAAGTAACTTAAGCAGCATGGGGCGGCGAAGCTGATTCAATAAGTCATCCAGGGCGATGTGGAGCATTTCGCGCGAGATTCCGGAGAGCAGCGGCATCACCCATTCTGCCTCTTCCCGAATCAAATCATCTGGATCAGACCAGCGCGCGGCAGCCTGGACAATCCAGTCGATAATGCCCTCAATCGGTTCGGCTGCCAGTTTTTCCTGGTTTACAAGTAACTGCGCTGAGAGTGCATGCACTTGCGCCGGATCAAGCGCTGGAAAGGCCAAACGGAGCTTGCCAACTTGAAGCTCTTTTTCTTCAAAGCCCTTGTAATCGCTTAAAAAGTATCCCTTCACGCCCTGTATTTCTCCTGCCCCGATAAATCGGGGCGATAGTACGAAACAGCTTTGTCAAAGTCAAGAAGTCAATATCAGCGTTGACAAAACTTCTTGAAAGTTCTTATCCTTCAAAAAAAGTTGGAGAATAAGAGGTTTATATGAAGATTGCTGTGATTGGCGGGGGAAGTTGGGGTACGGCGCTAGCGCAATTGCTCGCAAAAAATGGACACCAGGTTTCACTCTGGGTGTACGAAAAAGACCTCTCTGTCACCATCAATGAAAAACATGAAAACACACAATACCTCAGCGGCGTAATGCTTCCAAAATCGCTTCAGGCCAGTTCAGAGATGGCAGACGTCCTTGCCGGGGCGAAGTGGGTGCTTTTTGCTGTGCCCTCCCATGTTGCGCGGACAGTGCTCACAAGTATGCGCCCGCTTTTAACAGATAAAGTAGCGATTATCAGTGCAACAAAGGGCATTGAAACAGGTTCATTGATGCTGATGTCTGAGGTGATTCGCGAAGCCCTCGGACGGAAATCGACTGAACGCATTGCCGTTTTGTCCGGGCCTAGCTTCGCAAAAGAACTGGTGCTCGAACACCCGACAGCCGTTTCGCTTGCAGCTGAGGATTATCGGCTTGCAGCCCGCATCCAAAAGATCTTTTCGAGTTCCTATTTCAAGCTTTTTTTATGCACAGACTTAGTGGGTGTACAGTTGGGTGGCGCACTGAAAAACGTGGTTGCCCTGGCGGCCGGAGGCTCGGATGGCTTGGGTTTCGGTTTTAATACCAAGGCGATTTTAATTGCCAGGGGGCTTTCAGAAATGGTGCGTTTGGGCCTTGCAATGCATGCCGACATCAACACCTTCTATGGGCAATCGGGCATGGGTGATTTGTTTCTAACCTGTAGCGGTGCCCATTCTCGTAATCGGCGTGTCGGCGAAGAAATCGGCAAGGGAAAGAGCCTCAAAGAAATTCAGGAATCCATGCAGATGGTCGCAGAAGGCATTTATACCACGCAGTCGGCCTATGCCCTTGCTAAAAAATACAAAGTGGATATGCCAATTGTCACAGAAATCTATCGCACCCTCTTTGAAGGAAAACCTCCCCGGCAGGCAGTGCTCGACTTGATGACCCTGGTACGCGGAGATGAAATCCCTCTGGAAGTCAAACAGATGACTGTCGGGAAAACACCTAAGAATTCAGCTTAAGCCCCTCCCCTCTTCCATACTTCACCCTTGCTCCTGGCGCTTGCTCCGATGCTTGCGCCTTAAAGTGTTTCAGCCTATACTTGTGCTATAAACTGTACATGTGAGGAATTAAAATGCGTGTTGTCTCGTTTACCGAAGCTCGGAACGGCCTGAAATCTGTATTAGACCAAGTGCTTAATGACGCGGATTGTACTGTGATTACGCGAAGAGACAGTGAAGATGCGGTTGTGATGTCCTTGGATTATTACAACAGTCTCATGGAAACCGTGTATTTATTAAAATCTCCCGCCAATGCCGAACATCTCAGAAAATCCATTGAGCAATACCAGAAAGGTGAAGTCCGGGAAAGAAAACTAGAAGATGTCTAGGC
>CAZRYI010000144.1:0-5812 GCA_964604255.1 uncultured Nitrospirota bacterium | reverse complement strand
AGCCTCAAATCAAGCAGCGGCAATCTCGGAGCACTTGTGCTCTGTGAACTCTGTAGAGATTTGGAATCGTGGGCGCGTACAGGCAAAACAGAAGGTAGCCTGACAAGCATCGAAAAAATCGAGGTGGAATTTCTACGCGTCAAGGCGATTTTTGAAACAGAAATCTCAAAGATGGCCTGAGTGAAGCGACATTCCCGAACAAACAATCGAGGCTGCGGTGGACGACAAAAAAATAAAAATCCTACTGGTTGAAGACAACCCTGTCGATGCCATGGTCGCAAAAAAAATTCTGACGATCACCGGACAATTTGAAGTGCGCGTCGCCAATCACCTGAAAGCAGCGCTCAACACCCTGAAAACCGCATCCTTCGATGCCATTTTGCTTGATCTCTCCCTGCCCGACGCCGATGGCCTCGAAACCATCAACAGCATCAACACAGCCGCACCTGACAGTGCAGTCGTCATTTTAAGTGGACTGGATGACGATAAACTGGCACTCGAAGCCATGAAGGTCGGCGCGCAAGACTACCTCATCAAAGGCCGCGAGAACGCCTACCTCATTTCACGAGCCATTCGCTATGCCATCGAACGTAAAGCCATCGAAAAAGCTTTAACCCACTCCAATAAAACACTCAAGAGACTCAACCAGATGAAGTCTGATTTCACCTCCATGATCTCTCATGAACTCAGAACCCCCCTGACCTCTATTAAAAACGCAATCGATATTATGTCGTCCGAAAAAACAGGGCCACTGAATCACCATCAAGGCCGTTTTTTAGAGATGGCATCACGCAACATTAATCGACTCGCAAACCTGATTAACGATGTACTGGATCTCTCCAAAATCGAGGTGGGAGAGATGCGTTATACCTTTGAAGAAATCGATCTCAGCGACCTGCTTTTTCACATGCAATCCACCTTTCAATTGCAGGCCAAAGACAAATCCATCGACTTGAGCCTTGACTTGAGCCAGCCATTACCAACAATTCGGGCCGATTCGAGCCGCATTGAGCAAGTACTCTGCAACCTTTTGAACAACGCAGTGAAATTCACCCCCGAAAAAGGTCAGGTCGTGCTCTCCGCCAAGGCGGTTGAGAACAACCTTGAGATCTCAGTCACCGACAGCGGTCACGGAATTTCAGAAGAAGAGCAAAGCTGGATATTTGACCCTTATTACCAAGCAGGTGACCAAGTCACTCGCGCCTCCACAGGCACTGGACTCGGCCTGCCTATCGCCAAACAATTGGTTGAAGCACATGGTGGTCGCATCTCTGTTGAATGCAAAATGGGTTTAGGCAGTCGTTTTTCTTTCACGATTCCCATTCAAAAAAGCGTGGAGAGGTCAAAAATTTCTCCCACGGGGAAAACTGAATCATAAGTAAAAACACCGAAAAAAACTCTACAACAGGAGCATCTCATGGAAGCGAGGCAAGGCTTTGAACCGTCTCAAGTCATTGACAAAGCCCAGCATCATTTGAAGCGGGAGGAATAGAGATCAGTACGAAAAATATAACCGTGACAGCCTCAGAGGATCAGATCCTCAACGATAGGAAACTGCCAACGAAATTGATTTGGGCTGTTACTACCATCAGTGTTTTACCCTTCCTACTGAATCTCATTGGCTTTGATTTTGGCACACCCGGAAAAACACTCGACCCCAGAACCGTTCCCGAACTCACGCAATTTGAATTTCTCGATTCAATGTTTTATCACCTCTCCGGCGCTTTCACCCACACCATTCTTGAATGGAGTGCTTTTTCCGCCGCAATTTTCACCGTCCTCCTGGCCTTTGCCCATTTTAAAATCAAGCACGACATCACCACCCCCGTCATCGCAATCGCACTTTTTTGTGCCGGCACGATGGATGCCTTTCACACCCTGGCCGCTGCCCGTCTCATTCACGCCGTCGCCGATAATCAAGACCTCATCCCCTTTACCTGGGCCATTTGTAGACTGTTTAACGCCCTCATTATGATTATTGGTGTCGGTATTTTCGTCTTCCGAGACGCAAAAGTCTGGCAGGGTAACACCGGTTTTATCGCCGGAATCAGTCTGCTCTTCGGTGGACTGGCCTATGGCATCATTCGTCTTGCCGCCACCAGCAGTCAACTCCCCCAAACTACCTTTCCAGAAGCCCTGGTGACTCGCCCCTACGACATCGCCCCGCTTTTCCTCTTTCTCTTTGCTGGTTTATACATCTATCCGCGCTTCTACCGGAAACATCCAGGCTTCTTTTCCCATGCTCTCATCATCAGTGTGATCCCCGAAATCGCCACCCAGCTTCACATGGCCTTTGGTTCAACTGCCCTCTTCGACAACCACTTCAATATTGCCCATTTCCTAAAAATTATCGCCTACCTTGTCCCATTCGGCGGACTCGCACTTGACTATATTCAAACCTATCAAAAAGAAAATATCAGCGTCAGAAAACTCGAAAGCATACAACGAACTCTTCTAAGAGAGATTACAGAACGCACACAAGCAGAAACCGCTTTGCAAACCGCAAAAGAATCTGCCGAATCTGCCAACAACGCAAAAAGCGAATTTTTAGCCAACATGAGCCATGAAATCCGTACACCCTTAAACGGTGTCATCGGCATGACAGACCTTGCCTTGGACACCCAACTCACATCAGAACAGCGAAACTACCTTGAACTGGCAAAGACCTCTGCCGATGCCTTACTGGACACAATCAATGACATCCTGGATTTTTCCAAGATTGAAGCCGGAAAGCTCATTATTGAGATGCACCCCTTTAACCTGAGAAACGCAATGGAAAAAGTGGCCGATATATTTATCGCCAAAGCGGATGAAAAAGGCGTCATCCTGGCAATGAATTATCCTCCAGGACTTCCCGAGCAGCTACTCGGAGATGAAAACCGCATCCGCCAAATCATCATCAATTTCACAAGCAATGCCATTAAGTTCACCGCATCAGGACACATCGTGTTGAGTATCACTTGTACAAATCAAAGTGAAACAGAAGCGCTCATGCAGATTTGCGTTAAAGACAGCGGCATCGGAATTCCCGAAGCAATGCTGGATCCTATTTTTGAAAAGTTCACCCAGGCAGATGCCTCCACCACAAGAAATTTCGGCGGCACCGGTTTAGGACTAGCAATTTGCAAGCAGTTGGCAAAATTGATGGGGGGATCGGTTTCAGTCAGTAGTCATTTGGGAGAAGGTTCGACATTCAGCCTTTCTCTGCCGCTCAAAATAGACAGTCAAACCAGTGTTACCCCGCTCAAACCGGCCCCGATTGAGGGTTTAAAAGTCTTGATTGTGGACGACGACAACATCAACCGACAGATTCTAAAAGAACAACTTTCAAATTGGCGATTGCAAAGCGATGCCGTATCCGGTGGAGAACAAGCACTTAAAAAACTACGTCAGGCAAAAGAAAAAAAACGACCCTACGACATCGCCATTCTTGATCACCAAATGCCAATCATGGACGGGGAAATGCTGGCCCGACGGATTAAAGCCGATGACCACATAAGCGAAACAGTACTGATCATGTTGACCTCCATGAGTCAGCAAGCAGAAACAAGCCGTTTTATCGCTATTGGTTTTGCAGCCTACCTGCTTAAACCCGTCTATCAATCCAAACTGCTTGAGGCCATTGAAGCCGCCTGGGCAAAAAAAGTGGCCTCAGCAGGGGGAACACATCCAGAACAAGCAGACCCGATTCCACAGCCAGACCCAGAACTGACAATGTCAGAAAAAAATACCGGGGCTGAAGGATTAAAAATTCTGCTGGCCGAAGACAACCTGGTAAATCAAATGGTTGCCAAACGCATATTACAAAAACTTGGCTGCGAAGTAGACATCGCCGCTGACGGACAAAAAGCTGTAGACATGCAGACGGCACAGCATTACACACTCATTTTTATGGACTGCCAAATGCCCGAGTTGGACGGGTACGCAGCAACACAAGAAATCCGACGACGCAATGCAGGCAATAGACACATCCCCATCATTGCCATGACAGCCAATGCCATGGCCGGAGATCGGGAAAAATGTCTGGGGGCCGGTATGGACGACTACCTCTCCAAACCCGTCAAGGCAGATAAAATTCATGAAATGTTGATGAAGTGGGGAATAAAAAGAGAGACCGTTCACAATTGAGTATTTCGAGTTCACAGTTGATATCTGGAGAAACACCCATTGGTTTTCAAGTTCGGAGCGTCAACAACTTTTTATAAAATGGAGGTCTAAATGGCATTGGTTCTGATTGTAGATGATTCACTATTACAGCGAAAAATTATAGGCGGCATTGTTAGCGCTGAAGGACATCAAGTCCTGGAAGCCGTGGATGGAAAAGACGCCTTCGACAAGGCAATTGCAAAACAACCCGATTGCATCATCAGCGATTTGGCCATGCCAAATATGGATGGATTTGAACTGCTATCCGCACTTTCAGCATCAAAGTTGAACATGCCTGTCATCGTCGCCACGGCAGACATTCAAGACGATGCCCGCCAGGAATGTTTGGATCTGGGTGCACTTCAAGTCATTCACAAACCCATCAAAGAAGCGGAGTTGCTTGAAGGACTTGCACACATGATCGCTCAGAAACAGGAGGGTCGTTAAAATGACACCCACAGCGGAACAACTCGACGCATTAAAAGAAATGATTAACATCGGAGCCGGAAGGGCTGCGGGAATCTTGAATGATCTGTTGCACGCCAGGGTCAACCTGAAAATCCCCGAGCTTAAAATTATCACCATCAACGATTTCAAAAATGAAATCAAAAAACAGAGTGATGAACGTGTCGCGACGGTGCAACTTCGATTTAAGGGTGCATTTTCCGGCAAAGCAAAGCTGGTTTTTCCAACAGAAAGTGCCTCGAAGCTGGTTTCCGTTGTGATGGGAAATGAAGAAAACAGTAACGACCTTGACTCGGTGCGTTCAGGGGTGCTCATGGAAATCGGCAATATCGTCATCAATGGTGTGATGGGTTCCATTGGCAATATCCTCTCTCAACGCATTATCTATTCAACGCCGCACTACATGGAAGAGGCAATCCATTACAACAAGGATTCTGATGATGACGAATCGGACAAAAACACCGTCTTGGTCTTGGCCCAAACGCATTTCACTATTAAAGAACATAAAATTGAAGGTGACGTTGCACTGGTTTTAGATTTCGGATCATTTGAGATACTGTTAGCCGCAATTGATAACATCATGCCAGTCGATAGCCCAATGGCTTAGGAATGATAATGAAAAAAATAGTTGCGATTTCAGAAACCTTCGATACGCTTGATCACATTCCCATTGGCATTTTTGCACTGAAAGCCGATTTTTCCGTGCTCTTCTGGAACAGCTGGCTTGAGGAATGGACCGGCATTCAACGGGATAACATCATCGGGACAAACATTGAGACCCACTTCCCCGCCCTGCGAAAACCTTTCTACACCACCCGACTGCAAACCATTTTTGAGGGCGGACCTCCGGCCATTTTTTCGTCACATCTGCACAAACACATGATTCCCATCCAGCTTCCAGATGGCTCTTTTCGCACACAGCATACCACCGTGATTGCAGTTCCCACCCAGAACAAAGCCGGGTTTTACGCCCTTTTTTCCATCCAGGACATCACCGATCTCAGCATACGAATACGGGGCTATCGAAAAATGCGTGATCAGGCTCTGGAAGAAATCAAAGAGCGGATGCGTGCAGAAGCCGCATTAAAAATCGCAAAAAAATCCGCCGAAGCGGCCAACATCGCAAAAAGTGAATTTTTAGCCAACATGAGCCACGAGATCAGAACACCCATCAATGGCGTACTGGGTATGACCGAACTGG
>CAZRYI010000143.1:0-5820 GCA_964604255.1 uncultured Nitrospirota bacterium | reverse complement strand
CACCTGATTTCAATTGCAAAGAGCGAACATTGGACCACCTATCATGCCCTCAATACCGTGCCTTTTCAGGCAACAGACGAATTGCCGGATGTCACAAAAAATTTAAGAATCTTCGCAAACAGCTATGTAGATGAAATTATCGCGCCGACAGGCATTGCATTGGATCCCAACCTGAGCATCATGAGTGGACGGGTGCAGTTTGGAAACGGCACTTCCCAACACTGCGCAACTTTTATCGTCACTGATGCAAGCGGAGCTGACCTGCTGACAACAGGCGGCGGCAGTGCTGTGGCTGTCTACACACCGGCCAACCCCGGTTTAAATGGGATAGACCAGCTTCGACCGAACTGCGTTGACCCTTCGGACGGCAATCAAACCGGTACCGACGGTTTCTATTTTATTTACAACCTGCCTCCGGGTGAAATATACGCCAGCTTTGTTTCCAGCGTTTCAACCGGCACACCGGGAAATGAAGACATCTCAAACGGCGGCGGTGCCTCGAATACTTTTGCCAGTGTTGCAAACAGACAGGATTTTGCCGTCGCAGGCACCAATACTTCTCAAGCCCTTTCAGGAGATATTCTGGATGAAAATGATGTTGCGGTTACAGCTGCGCGCATTACAATCTTAGGGCTCACTGAGCAGAACTATCAATACGATCTCTCCGGTACATCCACCACTTTTTCCTTTCCGACCGATGCGCTCAGTGCAGCGGGAGGCAGTTATATCATTCCAAAAAACTTTGACGAAGATCTTTCCTATCCTCTGGTCGGCGGCAACATTTACCGTCTTAAAGTCTCAAAAACCGGCTTTCCAGACACCTATCAAGCCGCCTTCATGGGTGGAAATGGCACCAACCAGGACTTATTGATTGCGAGCGCGGCTTTAAGTCCGGCACCCGGATTGGGAAAAATACACGGCAATTTAATCGATCAATCAACGGGTCGGCTTGCGCTTGATGTGCAGCTCGAAATCACAGACCTTGCCGGAAACCTGCTGGAAACCATCAGCACTGCCGACGGGGTTTTTCAGAGCAAGAACCTCTCTCCCGGTCTGGTGAATCTCTCCATTATTTCTGGAGACGACTCCGGCAACATGATTGCACGCGTTTTTGCCAATGGCGTGAGTTTCACGGTTTTTCCAATCACAAAAGTCGTGCCTTCAGAAGTCGCCGTCTTGGGAGCTGTTCGGGATTTCGATCAATCTCTGGTGCCTCAGACCACCCTCAGTGTCTTGGGTCGCACAGCAGGACAAGCCACTAATTTGAGTGTAGATGGCGCTGGAAACTATACCGGCGGCCTGGAAACAAACGGTCGTTTTGTGATCAGAGCGGAGCAGAGCAATTTTTATGATACCTACAATGTTTTTCCAAGTGCTGGACTGGTGGACTCCCTCGCTGCCGCAGATCTCTATGCCATCTCTCGTTCCCAGATCGACAGCATCGCAGCAAGTGCCGGCATTTTACTTGATGACAGCAAAGGGATTGTGCTCGGCACCACCATCGAAAATGCCTTTGTACCCAATATTTCAGCCGCCACCTGCACAGATCCCGGACCCCATAAAAGTACCCTGGGTTTTTTCAATCAGGACACCATTATTGATCTGGCGATGACACAATGTACGGGACCCGACAGCATCACGCTCTTTTTCGGAAATGCTTCCGGGGATGGTGGTTTTGTTATGGATCAGACTTACGCAGTCGGCACAAACCCGACGGACATCACATCGGGTGATTTTGATGGCAACGGCATTGCCGACCTGGTTGTTGCCAATTTTGTCAGCGCAAATACCGAAGGAGATGTCATTTCTTTTTCGGTTTTGCTGGGAGATAAAAAAGCAGGCTTCACCCTGCAAACCCTCCCAGTTTCGGCGATCGACAACCTCGGAAATGACTTTGCCGACCCCAGCGCAATCGTCATCGGACTCTTTGGAACCGACCCCAATCTCGACATTGCCCTGACCTACCGGGGAGATAATCGGGTACTGATTTACACAGGAAACGGCGACGGGACATTTACACCGAAACTGGATTCCAGCGGCAACATCGACTCCCAGCCCGTTGGCGTCGAACCCACAGACATGATCATCGGTGACTTCAACAAAGACAACCGTATCGACCTCGCTGTCGCGAACAAAGGTAGCAACACGGTTTCGGTGCTGCTCGGCAATACCGTCGGCGGTTTTCCCGACACCAATACCCCGGCCGTGGGAGACTCGCCCGTATCACTGATCTCGATTGATTTGAATGCCGATGGACAACCCGACCTGGCCGTCATCAATGAGGTTTCACAAAGCATCACCGTGCTCAGCAGCGATGTGAGTGGAAAGTTTTTACCCATGACAGATGCTGAGGATGCGGTCATTCCCGATCTCGCACTTGCAGGAAGCCCTTCAGCCATTACCTGGGGCGATTTCAACAGTGACAACCGCGTCGATCTGGCCATCGCCATTCGATCCAGCAACGAAGCAATTGTTTTTTTCGGGGATGGAGACGGACAGTTTACAAAGTCAACCAGTGAAACACTCACCATTACAAACCCGGACGACATTCTCGTACTCGATGCCAATAAAGACGGTCTTCACGACCTCATCACAGTCGGTTCCGGCATTGAGGCCCTGATTGGCACAGAATCACCCGTCAGTGATATTTCGGTGGAAGTACGAAATCTGGACGGCCTTATCAGCGGCACCACACTTTATCCCGGCAGCAGCACCACTAGCACTTCATCAGAAGGTCTCTTTGTTGTCTTGAATGTCGATCCCGGACTTACCATGATCCGCGCCAGCAATGGCGGGGCAGGCAACAGTTTCATCGACACGATAGCCGATGCCGTCGTTTTTGCAAAAATCAAAACAGCCACAGTCGCACCCTTCCAGGTAGCGGTTGAAGGTGCGGCTTTTGATCCGGTGGGTCCGGCACCCGGCGTGGCAGTCGGCAACGTCCAGGTCGAAGTCCTAGGCATGGGCCAGCAAACCCTCACCGATGGCCTGGGGGTGTATCAATTCAACCTGGATGCCAACAGCGAATACGCCCTAAAACTCTTCTTCGACACCCCCTGAGGCCGCGTCAAGCCCTTTCATAAATCCCCTCCCCTGCAAAGCGGGGGAGGGTTAGGGAGGGGGCAGAGGGGCCGCAATTTCCTCAAAAATCACTTGCATCAGCGCCAGTGTTTTCAAATCGATCTCCGGGTCTTCGCTAAAAAAATGATCACTCTGCAAGGCGATAATACTTTGGCTGCCAGGGACTATGCTGTCGGGAAGCAGGGTCAGACCGTCATTGGGGCCATATTGCCTGAGCATTGCATAACTGTCTTCAGCAAAATGACTGATCTTGCCCGATAATGAAAGACCGATATAGTTCAAAACCCATAGCCCTTCGGGTAAATTCAGGCTTTTAAAACGGCGACGGCTGTTTGCCATCGACAGACTCTGGGCTTTTTCTGCCTGCCAGCCTTCAGACCAGAAAAACCACTTCAAGAGCCAGGATTTTGGCCATGACTCAAAATGTTCCAATAAAGGTGTGCCTTGCAAGAGACCACCGAGATTCATCCATGCCACCACTTGCACCGACTGTTTTGCTGAAAGAAGGCGACCCAGGGCAAGGTGAATGGCAGGCCCCGCCGAACTGGGACCCGCAATAATCAGGGGTTTTGCTGCACTGGAATAGAATCGAATTGCATCTGCAATGAAGGCGGCATTTTCTTCAACCGAGCCCAAAGCATCAATTTTGAGCAGGTGACTTTCAACACCAAGAGATTGTGCGATGCGAAGCGGCGCAGCCATGTCAGCACCGGTCATGTGCCCAACTTCTCTATAGTTCCAGCCCGGTACAAACAACAGAATGCAGCAATCCACATTTGTGATAGATAGCTGTGATCCGCGCTTCTGGGCTGTTTTAATCCGGGAAAGTTTTTCTCTAAAAGCAGACTGAAGCTTTTTGTTTTTCGGGATTGTGTGCAGTTTTTCCGCCCAGAACAAGGCGGCAAAATCCGGCGAAAAGATATCACTGATCTCTTTCAAGTCCTCCCGATCAGGAACAAACCCACTGTAACGTTGGTATAGCTGATCAATCTTTTCATCATATCCCGGCATGATTCGATCATGCTTAAGATAGTTTTCAAGATAATATCGGGCGATTTCAGCATCCAGGTGTGTTGAAATATTCTCGCCAAGCACTTGTCCTTGTGCAGGAATTTGAGGAATAGTGGCGGTGCAGCCTGAAAAAATGAGCAGAAAACCAAGCGTCAGAATGACGGGACAATCAAAGGAATCCTTTTTCATAAGAGATGATTTTGAAACAACAGAAAAATAAAGGCAAGGCAGGTGTGAAAAGAGTTTAATGTCGGAAGGGTCTAACTTTGTCGCACTTCGGGTGGGGCGCAGGTGCAACGGTACATTCCGCCCATGACTGCGCCCATGAGGTCATAGAGGTATTCCCGTTCTCCGTCGTCTACCTGATGCAGGTAGGCACCTTCCCATTCTTGCAGGTAGACATTTTTCAGGTAGAAATAAACCGTCATTTGCTCGTCGAAACCTTCTTCACGCATGGCATTTTTTAGCCAGAACATAACCGCACCGCGTGGCGGGTATTCCTGTTCCTGAAGGGCGTCATCGGCTTTACTCACTACGCGAATCAATTTTTCGTAAGTGCCGGGATGCGTATCAAGATATTCCGTAGTAACATTTTCAAGGCCCTTCATGTTGAGTCGGCGTTCTTTGATCGGTTTTTCATGGTAGTGTGATGCAGAGGGTCTGACGAGCAGCAGTGGAAAAAGAAAAAGAACGACCATCAGGCAGGGAAAAACAAAACGCCAAAACGCACTGCGTTTTGAGGATGTCTGTACATTTGTTTGTTCTGCTCGATTTTCCACCATAAACTAATGTTATCAGATCCTGAAAATTCCGCTTCGGGAACAAAAGAGAAGAGACGAGGCGACGACACTCAATTGAAGTCAGTTGTGCCAATCGCTTACATTGGCACGCTTTGATGTTTTCTTAAAAAAGAGGCCCATGTTTTGAAAAAGATAGTACCTTTAGATCTCAAAACTCACTACCCCCGAAGCCCAAAAGAGAGACTGGGTCACTATGTGCACCTCGCCAGAATGATCGACAAGGCCCGCGCCAAAATTGCCGGAACGATTGACGAATACATCTTCCCCTGTCCACTGGATCAAATGTTGCTCGATTTTCTAGGTATGAATGGAGCGGATTTTTCCAACTTGGTTCAAGGCAAAAACGATCTGGAAATTGTCGAAAATATCCAACAAATGTCGCAAGCGCCTCGCCTGGAAGAAATCGAAAAATGGAATCAAACTTTTCTGAACAGAGAAGCCGTGGATGAAGAAGGCAAACGACGCTTTCTAAAAAAAAGAAATCGAATCGCCCCCGAACGTTCCGATGTAGTCACCTGGGTTGATTTGCTCGACCTGGATGAAAAACGAAAAGTCCCGCTTCGTAAGGTTTAAAGCAGACCCAGCAAAATTTTAAGTCCCCTCATTTTTTTTCAACTGTTCCTTTTGACCTTCAAGCATTTACGTTACAATAGCGCTATCAGGAAGCTCTGACATGAAAGGCTTGCCCATGCTCAGCGTCGTTGTTTTAGCCATTTCAATTATCCTCCAGTTTTCAGCGGCAATTTTAGCCCTGAGACTCACCCGCATCACCGGATCACGCCGGGCCTGGCAACTGATTGCGCTTGCAGTCTTTCTAATGGGCCTGAGACGCAGTATTACCTTCTTCCGACTGGTTTCTGCCGATCAATCCCTCCCACCCGATTTATTAGCCGAGCTGGTTGCACTCAGCATCTCAATCCTGATGGTT
>CAZRYI010000142.1:0-5830 GCA_964604255.1 uncultured Nitrospirota bacterium | reverse complement strand
AATGGACGGCATCGCAATCAATGAGGTCACCCTTGCCTCACTGCGCCAGCAGATTGGCATGGTGAGTCAGGAAATTGTGCTCTTTGATGACAGCATTCGCTGGAATATCGCCTATGGTTCAGAGGATGCAACAGAAGAACAGATCCTTGCCGCAGCAAAAGCAGCCTATGCCGATGATTTCATCAATAAACTACCGCAAGGTTATGACACCCTGGTTGAAAAAGGTGGAGCGAACCTTTCAGGTGGGCAGCGACAGCGCATTGCCATCGCGAGGGCGCTTTTAAAAGATCCACCCATTTTGATTCTGGATGAAGCCACCTCTGCTTTAGATACCGAATCCGAGTTTGTGGTGCGTAAAGCCCTGGAAAAACTGATGAAAAACCGGACAACCTTTGTGATTGCCCATCGACTCTCAACCATTCAACAGGCGACCAGTATTCTTGTCGTCGATCAGGGTCGCATTGTAGAACGGGGAACACACGCAGAATTATTGCAAAAAGACGGCCCCTACAAAAAGGTCTACCAGATGCAATTTCGGGAGGAGTAAGGCGGGTTTGTCGTCAGGCATTGCCGCAAAAAGCCGCCGATATGGTCATCGTATAGAATTTCCAAACGGGAAGAAACAGACTATGCATCCACCCTTTGATTTTCCCTCCTTTTCTAGAACAAAACATTGCGATTCGGTATGGCACATCCGTCGGCATTTTTTTTCTGTGCTGCTGGGAGTTATGCTGCTTTTCACCTTCTCCGCTTGCACAAAACAAGTTCGTCCCACAGCGTCTCCTGCACCGGAAGCCATCAAGCGCGATGCCTCTCTTGATGAACTGCTTCGTCTCTACAAACAACGCCAAGGCGGGATGGAAAACCTCAAAGCCCTGATGGACGCCAAAACGGATTTAGGCGAGCAAGGCAAATTTAACTTTCAATCCGCATGGCGTTCTAAGGGCGACCTTGTCAAGATGAAAGGTTTTGACCTTTTTGGTCGGACGGTTTTTGACCTTGACCTGAGCGGCACACACTTTTCAATCTTTTTGCCATCGCAGCAAAAGGTTTTTGAGGGTGATCTTGAATTTTTTGACGACATGGCGGGAGAAAAAATCCCCTTCGGCTCACTGGGTCTTCTTGAATGGGTTAAGCGGGGCGGCATTCCAAAAGTCGGCCCGGATCGTATTCCGGCCCTTGAAAAACGAGAGGATGTTTTTATTCTGTATATCTTTTCAAGCGAACTGAATCGGGGCTTTTTAAAAGAAAAAATCTGGATCGAACGAAGCGACTTTCGTGTCAAAAGGGTCGATTTTTTTGATCGCAGCGGTCTTCAAAAAGGGATTGCGACACTTTCGGACTATCAGGAAGTCGATGGCCGATTCTTCCCCTTTTCCATCATTGGAGATAGTCGGGGGCAGGTGCTTGAATTAAAGTTCAAAGAAGTCTCCTTTCCAACTGATCCCTTTTCTTCCAGGAAAAAATGAATATGAAGATCCTGTCGATTGAAACCTCGACCCAGGCGGGAGGCGTTGCTTTAATGGATGAAAAACGCCTGATTGCTGAATATCGCCTAGATGTTGTTGTTCGCCATTCGGAACGCATTTTAAGTGCCATCGACTGGCTCCTGAAAGAAAGCGGCACAAAGGTTTCTGATTTAGATGCCATCGCGATATCGGTTGGCCCGGGTTCCTTTACCGGTTTGCGAGTCGGGCTTGCCACGGCGAAGGGATTGGCAATTGGTCAGAACAAACCCCTGGTGCTTATTCCCACACTTGAAGTGTTTGCGGCAATTTTCAGGTACTGTGATGCTTGGATTGTCCCCTGGATTGATGCGCGTAAATCCGAGGTCTATTGGGCACTTTTTGAATGTGAAGATGGACAAATGAAGCGATGCACTGCCGATGCAGCGACGACACCGGAGATCGCCCTTCAGGAAATCAGTGGCTTGATTGCTGAACAAACAGAACAAAAAAAAGTGCTGTTTGTCGGAGACGGTGCCAGTCGCTATCGTGAAGCAATCCTGAAGGAAATGTCCGATATCGCACGTTTCCCTTCGCCACTTTTTCAATTTCCCTCTGCCGCCGCCGTGGCGGAATTAGCACTCATCAAACTCGAAAAGGGAGAGATCTGCGACCCGATACTCGCGGTGCCCAGCTATGTTCGCGCATCAACCCCGGAGTTGAAAAGGGCTGCGGCTGAGCGTAAAATAAAGGGTGAGCACACTCGGTAAATCTTCCCTGTAGTATTGGAATTTATGAATTTGGCCCAGAAAACCTTGCAGTTTACGCCCGCCAGTCTCAGCGATTTAGAACAGATTATGGTGATAGAACGGGTGTCTTTTGCCTATCCCTGGACTGAAGGCATGGTGCGGAGTGAACTGAATGATGCACCGCTCTCCTTCTCGTATGTCACGAGAGATCTGGAAAAAAACCAAATAATTGCCTATGTTTTTATGAGGGTTTTGTATGATGAACTTCACTTGCTGAGTATTGCCGTCGATCCCGCCTGGCGGAGACAAGGTATCGGGGAGGCCCTGATTGCACTTGTGCTGGAAACAGTGCGTGAAAAAAATCTCAAACGGGTTACTTTGGAGGTTCGAATTTCAAATCGAGCTGCCTGTCAGCTTTACCGAAAGTTCGGATTTAAGGAGGTGGGACTTCGGCGGAAATATTATTGCAAGCCCACCGAAAATGGGCTGGTATTTCAATACGAAGCTAAAACAGAGCCTTTAACGGGAACAATCGGCCAATATAGAGCATTAACTCAAAAAGGAGGAATGATGACGATGCACGAAGAGCAGCTTATTGTCGAGGCCTTGCGTAAAGAGAGTTACGAATTTCGTTCTTTAGAAAAAACACATCTAGAACTGGAAGCATCACTTGAAGTCATGAACAAAAGAAAAATCCTGAGTTCGGACGAAGAATTACAGAAAAAAAAGGCTCAAAAAGAAAAACTCGCTGTCAAGGACAGCATGGAAATGATGATACGAGAATACGACTTGGCAGGTGAAGCAAAAGTGAGAGTTGGATAATACCTTATGTTTGGCATTGGGATCGCAGAACTCATTGTTATTATGATCATTGCTTTTGTGGTGGTCGGTCCCGAAAAATTGCCTCAAATTGCCAAAGCGCTCGGAAAGGGGATTTTTGAACTGAAACGGGCAACTGACGGTTTACGAGAAGAAATTGAGAGCGAAGGAGATCAACTCGGAGAAATACTAAAGGAGAAGAAAAAGGGAGGGGATGGAACAAAAGGTCGGGAGTAGCGACACGGCTGAAATGCCGATCACCGGCCACTTGCAGGAGTTTCGGGGAAGACTGATGAAATCGGTCTTTGTGCTGATCCTGGCTGCTGGCATCTCCTTCTACTATTCTGAAGTTTTACTCGGCTGGATTCGGCATCCCTTAAGTGCAGATCTGGTTTTTTTAAGTCCGGCGGAAGCCTTTTGGGCCGATATGAAAATCGCCCTTTTTTTTGGTTTCCTCTGTGCCTTCCCCATCATTCTCTACGAAGTTTGGCGCTTTATTGCACCTGGCCTGCTCAAGAATGAACGCAAGGCCATCTTTCCCCTTTTTTCTTTTGGCCTCTTTTTGTTTTACGGGGGCCTCAGTTTCTGTTACTTAGTCGCCCTGCCCTTTGCCCTGGATTTCCTCATCAATTACGGACGTAATGCGGGGGTTCAGCCCCTCATCTCCGTATCAAACTATGTCGATTTTAATCTCAAAATACTGCTGGCCTTTGCCCTTATTTTTGAATTGCCGCTCGTCATGGTTGTCCTGGCCAAGATGGGGTTTCTGACCCCCGAGCTGCTTTCAAAAAATCGAAAATATGCGGTTCTGGGCGCTTTTTTAATTGCGGCTATCGCAACACCGACACCTGATATTTTTAATCAAGTGATCATGGCATTCCCTTTGATCATTCTTTACGAGGTTGGGATCTTCACTGTTCGTCTCTTCGGCGGAAAAAAATAAATACAGCTTAAGAAGCAGCATGATTTTTCAAACGGAAAGGTTTAATCAGCATGTCTCGACGACAAGGATATTTCGCAATTATCGGACTCATTGTGATGATTGCACTCGTTTTCTTTTTCAATCGCCCCAAACAAGCCCCCTTTCCCTTTGCCGCAGTGATTGAACGCTTTCCCGATTATCAGGCCCCAGGGGAAGGTGTCACACTTTATCCCATTGGAGGGCCTTTTGGTATCGACAGCATTGAAGCCATAGAGGTCGGTCCGACAGGCACAATCTTTGTTGGGACATACGGCCGTGGGGCTTTTTTAAGTCATGATGGTGGACAAAATTGGCGGCCCTCCAACCTTGGTCTGGATGAAAAGTTTATCAGCACACTCTTTGCATTGGACGACAAACGCATTTTTGCGGGAACAGTGCGCAACGGTCTTTTTATGAGCAAAGATAACGGCGGCCACTGGAAACACGCCAACCAAGGGCTAGAAGGTCTTGATGTGAGGACCATGACCCTGCGTGCCAATGCTGAAATCCTGGTTGGTACGGGCCGGGGCGTCTATAAAAGCCGGGACGACGGCGCAACATGGGAAGCTTTTAACAAGGGTTTAGAGCGTATTCGCGTGCAAAGCATCGTCGAAACAGAGGCAGAAACCCTTTTCGTCGCGACCCAGGGTAATGGTGTTTTCAAAAGGGAAAAAGAAGATGTCGCCTGGAAATCGGTGATTACCGGTTTTTCTTTCCAGGGACTTGAGGAACGCATCGTCCGGGCGCTGGTTTTGGGAAAAGATGATGTGCTATTGGCAGGCACCCTGGGCGCAGGTATTTTTTGGAGTGCCGATGGCGGGGCGCGTTGGGAAAATGGCAATGCTGGCTTGGTGAACCGTTCAATCCGAACGCTTTCGGCCGATCAAAGCGGTCTGCTCTATGCCGGAACAGGAGAAGGGGTGTATATCAGCGAAAATAACGGGAAGAGCTGGACCCCTTTTCTTGAGGGAATGAGCGAAGAAGCACGCCAGATTCATTCTTTTGCCATCGATCAAAGCGGCGCCCTTTATGCCGGAGGGTCTCAGGAAATCTATCGGGGCCGCAAAGGGATGTTATGGGAACCACTGCATCCTCGCCTGAGGATTTCACCCATTCTGAACATTGTCTACAGTGAAAAAGACGGCATTACCGCCGGTACAGATGGCAAAGGCACCTATATCAATAGTCAAGATCACTGGATGTCGGATAACCTGGGTTTGGTCAATCTTTCGATTCTCAGCATGGCTCAGGGAGAGGACTATCTTTATGTGCTGACGCATGGCGGTGTTTATCGTCGGCAGCGCATTCGACGCCAATGGACAAAGGTCAAAGGGGTATTGCCGGGCGAACCGACAGGCATCGCTGTTTCTGGGGACAATCGGCTTTACCTCGGCACAAAGACTGGTCTTTATGCTTCTTCTGATTACGGGGAAACCTGGGAACAAGAAACAGCTCTGGCTGCAGAATCCATCCAGACTTTAAGCGCCAAGGGGATGAGCCTTCTGGCAACAAGCGAGAAGACACTCTGGTCAAAATCGGCAGAAGGTGGCTGGGAAAAGCTGAAAAACAATACGGGCAGTGCTTTTCAGCAGGTACTTTCCAGGCCGAATAAAGGTCTGCTTGCAGTGGGCGATAACAAGGTTTGGCAAGGAGACTCAGGCGGAAACTGGCAGGCATTGAAAGGAAAAATCCCGGAAAATATTTCCATACTCTCTCTGGCCTTTGATCCCCACAACAGTGACCTGCTCTATATCGGAAGTGACCGGGGGCTTTTTTGGAGCCCAGACAACGGCGAAAGCTGGCATCCCGGTGATTTGTACAAACAAGGTGTTTTTGAAGGAAAAATCAATCAGGTC
>CAZRYI010000141.1:0-5836 GCA_964604255.1 uncultured Nitrospirota bacterium | reverse complement strand
CCTCTCAGACCAGCTACCCATCGTCGCCTTGGTAGGCCGTTACCCTACCAACTAGCTAATGGGATGTGAGCCCCTCAAAGGGCGATCGCTTATAAATAGAGGCCACCTTTAATCTATCGGCTTTCGCTTCAAGATACCATGCGGTATTAGCCCCGCTTTCGCGGAGTTATCCCCCACCCATTGGCAGGTTACTCACATATTACTCACCCGTGCGCCACTTTACTATCTTTCCGAAGAAAGAATTCTCGTTCGACTTGCATGTGTTAAGCGCGCCGCCAGCGTTCGTTCTGAGCCAGGATCAAACTCTCCAAATAAAGGTTTGAACCTTTTTTACTGCAAAATTGTTACTTGACCCGTTATGAATCAATACACACTATTTAGTTGTCAAAGAGCGAAAATAAACACCGCAAAAAAAGACTGCTTCTCTGCGGTGTCCTTGTTATTACTTTTGTCCGGCAGGGCGCAACAATTTCGCGCTGCCGAATTGCTAAAGAAGTTTTAACACAGCCAATACAGGTTGTCAATCCTTTAAAACCAAAGAATACCGATTTTTCTTTCCTACCTTAATATCGCATCGATCTTCATTTGAAGGAGTGATGATATACGCCGGATCTGTGACCTTTTCCTGATTGATTTCCACTGCTCCTTGCTGAATGAGGCGCCTTGCTTGCCCCCTACTAGAAGCCCAGCCCTGGTCATGGATAAATTCGACAAGCTTCAAAGGAAGCGTTCCTACAACAATCTCAGGCACCACCTCAGCACCACTCGCTCTTCCGACGGTGAGGTTAAAACGATCTTGAGCCTCATTCGCTTCCACTAGACCATGAAACCGCGTAACAAGAGAATGTGCTAAATAGAGTTTTGCTTCCATCGGATGCTTCTTTTTAAGGTCTGAGACACACTCGTCAGTCAATAACTCGAAAAAACGCCACATTAATTCATCTCGAATCGACATCGTCTTTCCAAACATTTCAAAGGGGGAACTTTCTAAAGCGATGTCGTTGCTAAAACTCTTGCTCATTTTTCGAATTCCGTCGGTTCCTTCCAGCAGCGGTACCGTTAAAACAACCTGCTGTTCCTGCCCATAAATCTTTTGTAGTGTACGCCCCACCAGGAGATTAAATTTTTGATCGGTGCCGCCCAACTCCACATCCGATTTCAAAGCAACCGAGTCGTAGCCTTGAATCAGAGGATAGAGAAATTCGTGGATACCGATGGGGTGGGACGCTTGATATCTTTTCTGAAAGTCATCTCGCTCCAAAATTCTTGCAACCGTGTATTGCGACGCCAGTTGAATCAAGCCCCCAGCAGGCATTGCATCCATCCACTCACTATTAAAGCGAATGATCGTCCGTTTTGGATCTAGCAACTTAAAAATCTGGGTTTTGTAAGTCTCTGCATTTTCCAGAACAGCCTCACGTGTGAGCTGCTTACGAATTTCAGAGCGACCGGTCGGATCACCAATCATCCCGGTGAAATCACCGATGAGCACCGTCACCTCATGCCCCAAATCCTGAAACTGTTTCATTTTTTGAAAAAGAACCACATGGCCCAAGTGGAGATTAGGAGAAGTCGGATCAATCCCCGCTTTTATTTTAAGGGGCTTGCCTGCTTGTTTTGATTTTGCCAGTTTTTTTACGAGTTCAGAACGCTGTATGAAATCCACCGTTCCTCGCGACAGCAGCGCAGCATCCTTCTCAGACTCCGCTAGCGCTTCTTCATTCGACATCAATGGTTTCATACACCCAAATACTCATCTTTTAATATGATAATGCGCTACGGTCAGCAGCAGAAACAATCAACACAGCAACCAGGTCTGCAACTCAGAAACACGACCTATTTGTTTGCTGGTGAGTTAAAGCGAAGATAAGGCATCATTTTTTCTAACTTTTTAGCACCAATGCCTTTGATACGAAGCAGATCACTCGCCTTCTGGAAAGGTCCATCCTTTTCTCGACTTTTAATAATTGCTTCAGCCAATTTAGGGCCAACTCCGGGCAGCACCTGTAAAGCCTCAGCTCCGGCAGAATTAACATCAATGCCATCCTGAGCCACGGTATCAGCCACTGTTTTTATCTGAGTTGCTTCAGAAGCAGTCAGGGAAACAGAAAATGCGAGCCGTTCTTTCTCTGCAGCAAAGCGAAGAAAAAAGACAGAAGCAAAAACAATACAACAAACAAAAATCTTACGTTTAGCCCCTACATCACTTGAGGACGATCTTTTCACAAAGAAACTACGCTTGTTTTTCATTTTCCAAGAACCTCTCATAATCGCTCCACTCCATCAACTGATCAAGCTCAGAGGCTTGATCCATCTCAATTGTGACAATCCACCCACCACCATAGGTATCCTCGTTAATCAATTCAGGTTTCTCATCCAGATCCTGATTGACCGCAACGATTTTCCCGCTGACAGGCGCATAAAGCATAGAAGTTGTTTTGGTTGATTCAATTTCAGTAATTTCCTCACCCTGCTTAAGAGATCGGCCTATTTCCGGGATTTCCAAATAAACGATGTCTCCCAGCGCCTCCTGAGCAAAATCAGAGACACCCACCGTTGCCCTCCCGGCTACTACGCGAATCCATTCGTGTTCTTTGTGGTATCGGAGGTCTTTTGGAATCATTTATTTATCTCTCATCATCTAAGGGTGAAGGGAACTGTCTCTCATCTGAAAAATGGCAGCATCGTCAAAAATGACTCAGTTATTCAATCATGCCTTCAATCGGGCTGCTGGCTTGTGCGTAGAGTTTTCTGGGAATTCGTCCCGCAAGGTAAGCCAAGCGCCCTGCATTTACACCATACCGCATCGCTTCAGCCATCTGAATGGGATTTTTCGCCCCTGCAATAGCCGTGTTCATCAAGATGCCATCCACGCCGAGTTCCATTGCGACCGCAGCATCCGAAGCTGTGCCAACACCCGCATCAACAATGATGGGCACTGAAATCGTCTCCATGATGATTCGCAGGTTGTAGGGATTACGAATACCAAGACCGGAACCGATGGGAGCCGCCAGAGGCATCACAACCGCCGCACCCGCATCAACCAGTTTTCTCGCCATGATCGGATCGTCATTGGTATAGGGCAACACAATAAAACCCTCCTTCACCAAAACGCGCGTTGCCTCAAGCAAGGCTTCATTGTCGGGAAAAAGCGTTCGTTGGTCTCCAATCACCTCTAACTTCACCATGTCGGAGATACCGGCAGCACGGGCCAAACGCGCAGTCCGAATCGCCTCTTCGGCGGTATAACAGCCTGCTGTATTCGGCAAAATCTTGTAAATTTTGGGGTCCAAATAGTCGAGCAAGTTCTCTTCTTTGGGGTCCAGAATATTGACGCGTCGCACCGCCACCGTCACACAATCGGCCCCTGAAGCCTCTACACCCTTTTTAGTCTCCTCAAAAGAAGCATATTTTCCGGTGCCAACAATTAAACGTGATTTAAATTCGATGTTGCCAATAATCAAGGGTGCGTCAGCCGACATCTTCCCCTCCTCCTATAAAACTAATAATTTCCACCTTGTCTCCCTCGCAAAAAATTCGGTCATGATAAGCCGCACGGTCAATGACAGTCAAATTTATTTCAATCGCAATTCGCTCCGGTGCAATATCAAGCTGCTTGAGAAGCGCTAAGACATTTGCACCCGCAGGAATGACTTGCTCAACACCGTTGACAAGGATTTGCATACACGCTCCACTCGTTGATCAAGCAACACCATAAGCCAGCATCGCATCGGCCACTTTAACAAAACCGGCGATGTTAGCGCCCTTGACATAATTGACATATCCATCATCGCTTTTGCCATGTTCAGCACATTTGCGATGAATCTCTTTCATGATTTTCTTCAAACGCTCTTCCAGCTCCTCCGCCCCCCAGGACATACGAATGCTGTTTTGCGTCATCTCCAATCCAGACACAGCAACACCTCCCGCATTGGAGGCCTTTCCAGGGGCAAAAAACAGTTTGGCCTTGTGAAATACCTCTATCGCATCAGCAGTCGAGGGCATATTAGCCCCCTCAGAAACCGCCTTGCAGCCATTGGACACCAGCTGTTCCGCATCGGATTTTTCAATTTCATTTTGTGTCGCACACGGAAAAGCAAGATCACAAGAAACGCCCCAGGGGCGCTTGCCTTCATAGAAGTCGCATCCATATTTAAGTGCATATTCAGAAATTCTGCCCCGCTGTACCGTTTTGAGATCAATCACATAAGCCAGTTTTTCTGCATCAATCCCCTCAGAGTCGTAAATAAATCCAGAGGAATCCGAGAGCGTGACCACCTTGCCGCCAAGTTGCGTGATTTTTTCCGTGCAATACAAAGCCACATTGCCAGAACCCGAGACCGTGCAGGTCTTCCCTGCGATGGACATCCCCTGAAGCCCCAGCATCTCTTCCATAAAATAGGCATTGCCATAACCCGTCGCTTCTGTCCGAACCAGACTGCCGCCAAACTCCAATGACTTACCGGTCAGCACACCCGTAAACTCCCGCGTCAAACGTTTATATTGACCAAACAAAAAACTGATTTCCCTGGCACCCACACCAATATCTCCAGCCGGAATATCCGTATGTTCCCCGATATGAAAAGCCAACTCCGTCATAAAAGCCTGACAAAACCGCATGACTTCGCGATCAGACTTTCCTTTCGGATTAAAATCTGCGCCACCTTTGCCAGCCCCCATCGGCAAACTGGTTAAGCTGTTTTTAAAGGTTTGCTCAAAACCCAAAAACTTCAAAATACTCAAATTGACAGAGGGATGAAAACGCAAGCCCCCTTTGTACGGGCCGATGGCATTATTAAATTGCACACGATAACCACGGTTCACACGAATATGCCCCGCATCATCCTCCCAAACCACCCGAAAAATAATCGTCCGATCCGGTTCCGTCATGCGTTGAATAATGCCCGCCTTTTTATAGTGAGGGTGTTCAAGAATAAAGGGAATGGCATCGGTAACAAACTCATAAACCGCCTGATGAAATTCTGTTTCTCCGGGATTTCTTTTAATCAGCCCTTCCATAAAATGTGCTACAGACAAGTCATCATACATGGCAGTCTCCTTCTGAGGTAGGTGAGTCGGCTGAAGGCCGAAGGTTAAGCAAGTTCACTGTTGCTATCGCCTTTTCAGTATACCTATAAATTTTTAGAACGGAAGACAAGCAGCTTTTCCAGAGTCATATCTCTCATGGTATGGCCAATACCGCCAACGCCAAGCCCCGACCTTTTTGTTCCGCCGAAGGGCATCCAATCCACCCGGAAAGCCGTGTGATCGTTAATCATCACCGCAAGGGCATTGAGAGACTTCGCGGCCTTAAAAGCTGTATCGATATTTTGCGTAAAAATTGCCGCCTGAAAAGAAACGTCTATTGCATTTGCACGTACAATCGCCTCATCCAAATCATCCACCGTGTACAGACAAACCACCGGACCAAAGATTTCGCTGCACGATACCGCCAGCGCATCACCCGGATTCACCAAAACCGTCGGCTGATAACAGCTTTCACTGATCCTCTCCCCGCCAATCCTCAGTTCAGCACCCGAGGCCACCGCGGCTTCAACCCAGGAATGAATACGATCCACCTCCCTCGGCAAAATCAGAGGCCCCACTTCACAGTCATCTTCCAACTGATTGCCGGTTTTCAAGGCCCTGACGCTTTCAGTAAATTGTTCGATAAAATGCGGCGCAAGGGATTGTTCAATATAAACACGCTGTATCGACACACAAACCTGCCCCGCATGGTAATAGCCACCCTTTACTAATAGAGGAAGGCTAGCGTCGATATCCGCTGTTTTATCAAAGATAACCGGAGCCAAACCGCCATGTTCCAGCACACAGG
>CAZRYI010000140.1:0-5861 GCA_964604255.1 uncultured Nitrospirota bacterium | reverse complement strand
TTTCTGCTGTGACATTGCCCGATATTCGCTGGGAGCACTGTCATATTAAATCGCTTAATCTACTTCCCAATATTTTAGCGCGTGAAGCAGCAGTCAAGGCGGGTGCCTATGAAGCGATTTTCGTACGCGATGGCGTGGTAACGGAGGGGGCAGGCAGCAATTTTTTTGCGGTCTTTGGCGAAAAAGTCATGACAACTCCGATTGGGGATGCGATCCTTTCTGGGATTACACGGAAGATTGTTTTTCAAGTGGGGCGAGAAGAAGGTCTGAATATGTGTGAAGGCCAGCTTTTACTCGAAGACCTTTATCGCGCGGATGAACTCTTTATCACGGGCACCACTGTGGAAGTCCTGTCGATCGTGCAGTTAGACGGCAAAAAGATCGCTTCAGGAGCACCCGGAAAAACAAGCCGCTTGTTGCAAGAGGCCTTTCAGAAATATGTGTATCGTTAGGATGATCTGCCCAACGTCGCTGGAAATAGTTCTCAAGAGGAAGTGATTCAGGAGATTGATTTCAGCTAGGGCCTGTGCTATAAGAACCATCGACTTTTAGGCTATTTGCTGAAGGTGGGTGTTTTTTGCCCACTTTTTTAATTTGTAGTACTTGACGATGTTATTTGAGTTGACAGAAAAGCAGCAACACGAAGGCGAATCAACTATTTCCTCCTTGGACGAACAATTCAATCAGAGCACCCCGCAAGGGACTCAGTCTACGACGATCAGCAAAATTCAGTCTGTTGTAACGCCCATTCTTCGCTCTCTTGGTTTGGAGCTTTTTGAACTGGAACTCTCAGGCCCTGTCCTCCGAATTTTTATTGATAAGGCAGAGGGCGTGACCCTGGATGAATGTGCGAAAGCCAGTCGTCACTTGGGGACGGCACTTGAAGTCGAAGAAGTGATTCCGGGATCGTATACTCTTGAAGTTTCTTCTCCCGGCTTGAATCGTCCACTCAGAAACCAGGACGATTACAAACGTTTTATCGGAAAAAAAGTAAAAATTAAAACAGACATCAAGTTTGAAAATCAAAAGGTTTTTGTTGGGCGGCTCCGTAAAATTGAGTCAGACATCGTCTCAATTTCAGTTGGGAAGGACAAAATAGTGGAGATCCCTTTTGAACAGATTACGCGGGCACGGCTTGAGCTTGAGCTGCCCATCGGACGAGATAAAGGAGGTTTTTAGCATATGAGTCGCGAGCTTCTCGCCATTATCGATCAGATCGGACGTGAGAAGGGCATCGAAACCGAAACGATTGTCACTGCTGTCGAGTCGGCCCTGGTCTCCGCAGCGAAAAAGAAATACGGTGCTGACCACAATGTGCAGGTGACACTTGACCGGCATACTGGAGAACTTGAAGCCATCACGATTAAAACCATCGTTGATGAGGTGGAAAACTCTCAGACCGAGATTTCCTTAGAGGAAGCCCAGGAGTATGACGAATCTGCCGAAGTGGGGGACGAAATTGGTGCCTTACTTGAGATGGAAGACTTCGGTCGTATCGCGGCTCAAACCGCAAAACAAGTTATTTTCCAACGTGTTAGGGAAGCGGAATGGGAGTCAGTCCACCGAGAATACTCCGTGCGAATTGGCGAAGTCATCAGCGGAATGATCCTGGGGCAGGAACGTCGGAACTACATTGTTGAACTCGGAAAAACCGAAGCTTTACT
Organism: uncultured Nitrospirota bacterium; assembly: GCA_964604255.1. Taxonomy (GTDB): domain Bacteria; phylum Nitrospirota; class Nitrospiria; order SBBL01; family JAADHI01; genus JAJDBU01. The sequence continues at coordinate 4,197 of CAZRYI010000140.1, read as the reverse complement.
ACCCATTTCGCAGCAGGTGCCCAGGGAAAGTTATCGGCGGGGTGACCGTATCCGTGCCTACCTGCTGGAAGTCAAACCTTCGTCAAGGGGGCCGCAGATTATCTTGTCGCGGGGTCGCCCTGAATTTGTATCAAAACTATTTGAAATGGAAGTCCCCGAAATTTCTGAGGGTGTCATTGAGATTAAAGGTGTCGTTCGCGAGCCCGGTGACCGCACAAAAATTGCGGTGGTCTCTCATGATGCCTCTGTTGATCCAGTCGGTGCCTGTGTAGGTGTGCGAGGTTCAAGGGTGCAGTCGGTTGTTCGCGAACTGAGGGGCGAAAAAATTGACATCGTCACCTGGACTGAAGATCCGCGAACCTATATCGGGGAAGCGCTCAGCCCGGCAGTGGTGGACAAGGTCGGTATTAACGAGTTGGAACGCACCGCACTTGTGGTAGTTTCGGAACAACAGCTTTCTCTGGCCATTGGTAAAAAGGGGCAGAATGTGCGTTTGGCCTCTAAATTAACCGGATGGCGAGTGGATATCATCAACCAGATGGAATATGAAACCGAACGGGCCAACGAACGTGAAGAAGAAATTGCCGAGGCCCTTTCTCGTGAGCATGAGGCTCAGCAGGCCGAAGCAGAGGCCGAGGCTTTGCGTCATGCCGAAGATAAAAAAGCCGAGGGGAATTTGGCTGATTTACCGGGTGTCGGGGCGAAAATGGCTGGTTTACTCGCCGAACATGACATTGACACCATTGTGAAGTTGTCAGAAATGGCGGAAAAAAGCCTGTCTGACTTGCCACTCATCGGACCGAAGACCGCAGAAAAGCTCGTGTCGGCGGCCAAGGCTTATGTCTTGTCGCAAGACGAGGAAAAAAAGGAAGTCTAAACGAGCGATTCGTCCTGAGGTCTATAAATGGCCTCTAGGTGAAATCGCCAGGATATTATGCGCGTATTTGAGCTTGCAAAAAAAATGGGAACCACCTCCAAGGAGCTGATGACTGTCTTGAAAAAAATGGACATTTACGTCAGTAACCACATGGGTGCCTTAACTGAAGATGATGTCCAGGCCGTTCTCAAAAAAGGGGGCTTGAAGCCAGCGAAAAAAAGCTCCAAAAAGGGCAAGGTGCTGAAAGCAGAGCCGAGTCCGCCCCCTCCGAAAAAGAAACGCTTTGTTCTTATTAAAAAGAAAGTTGCACCTGTCGTCAGCCCGCCGCCGGAAGAAGTCCTTGCTGAAGCAGTGGCAGGAGATATTCCGCCTGAGAAGGTCGTCGAGACGGTTTCTACTCCGATACCCGAAGAAGTCGTTGTCGCCACACCAGAGCTTGCCCCACCCGTAGCGGAAGAAACTTCGGCTGCTGAGACGCCTGTTGCCACCGAGCCTGAAAGTGTTACGCCGTCAGTGGTGCCGGAAGAAAAGCCCGTTACGGCAAAAACTCCAGAAGAGCCTCCTGCAAAGCCTACTCCCGCAAAAAAGGAAACGGCTGTAGCACCGGAGAAGAAAAAGGAAAAGAAAAAAGCAAAGATCGAAACGCCCGTCAAAGCAAAGGAAAAACCGAAGCGAGCAAAAAGGGGTGCCTGGGATCCGAGAGCGGCCACAGCTGGTAAACCGGGTGGCCCGGCAGGAGATTCCAGAAAATGGCAGGATTTCAAGCCGATTCACCGTAAAGATGATCGCAGAGGTCGTCGTTCACGCGGCGGTCCTGTTGTGGATGCCGCTGCACCTCGTAGAAAAGTCATTAAAATCCATGAAGGTTTGACGGTTAAGGAATTCTCGGAGCTAATCGGCGATAAGGTTTCCAGTATCATCAAAAAGTTAATGGAATTCGGGAAAATGGCGACCATGAATCAAACAATTGGTCTGGAAGAGGCTGCCTTGATTGCGGAGTCTTTAGGAGTCCAGACCGAGCTTGTCGCGGCCAAAACGGAAGAAGAACTCCTGATGCATACGACGCCCGACCTGCCAGAATCACTTAAAACCCGTGCGCCGGTTATTACCATAATGGGCCATGTTGACCACGGAAAGACCTCATTACTGGATGCTATTCGAGCAACAAAGGTAACTGAAGGCGAAGCCGGTGGCATTACACAGCACATTGGTGCCTACATGGTAGAGGCGTCTGGCAAAATGATGACTTTCCTGGATACGCCGGGACATGAAGCCTTTACGTCGATGCGGGCCAGAGGCGCACAGGCCACCGATATTGTGATTATCGTTGTGGCTGCTGATGATGGCGTGATGCCTCAAACTGTCGAGGCGATTAACCACGCAAAGCAGGCAAAAGTGCCGATTATTGTTGCCGTCAACAAAGTCGATCTGCCCGATGCCAATCCTGATCGCGTAAAACAAGCGGTTGCCGAATATGAATTGATTCCAGAAGAATGGGGTGGAGAGACCATCTTTGCTGAGGTTTCCGCCAAGACAAAAGTTGGGCTGGATCATTTGCTCGAAATGGTGCTTTTACAGTCTGAGGTGTTGGAACTCAAAGCCAACCCGGATAAAGCCATGCTGGGTGTGATCATCGAAGCTAAAATTGAAAAGGGCCGCGGCCCAGTAGCAACGGTTCTGGTTCAAGAGGGTACGCTGAAAGTGGGTGACGCTTTTGTTACGGGCACCTATTTTGGAAAAGTCCGTTCCTTGATCAATGATGAAGGGAAACGGGTCAAAACCGCTGGTCCTTCAATGCCCGTTGAAGTCATTGGTATTGCGGGTGTGCCGCTTGCGGGCGATACTTTTATTTCTGTTTCAGATGAACGTGCCGCAAAAGAAGTGGTCAGTAAACGTGCAGAACGTGAACGAAATGAAAAGTTAACCTCTGTTCGTCGTGTCACACTGGATGATCTTTATCAGGGAATCCAGGATGGTACGGCCAAGGAACTGAAGGTGATCATCAAGGCGGATGTGCAAGGTTCTGCCGAAGCCTTAAAACAGTCTCTTGAAAAGCTGACAACCGATTCCGTCAGATTACAAGTCATTCATGCTGGCGTGGGTGGTATTACAGAATCCGATATCCTGCTTGCGGCGGCTGCTGAAGCCTTTGTCGTCGGTTTTAATGTGCGCCCTGAAGCAAAAGGGAAAGCACTGGCTGAAAAAGAGCATGTGGATATTCGCCTTTATTCAATCATTTACGAAGTGATTGCAGAGGTAAGGGCCGCAATGGAAGGCCTACTGGACCCCATCTTAAAAGAACGTATCCTGGGTCGGGTCGAAGTTCGGCAAACCTTTTCTGTGCCGAAGCTGGGGACCATTGCTGGGGGATATGTTAAAGAGGGTATTGCCTCCAAAACAGCCGCTGGTGTACGCGTCTTTAGAAACGATGCTGTTGTTTATGATGGAAAACTGGCCTCTCTGCGTCGATTCAAGGATGACGTGAAAGAGGTTCAGACCGGTTATGAGTGTGGTCTTGGCGTAGAGGGCTTCAAAGATATTCAGGTAGAAGACATCCTCGAACTTTACATCTTCGATAAAATCCCCGCGAAACTTGAATCTGCATAAGGTCTAAGCCTCGTTTCAGAGCTTGAGAAAAAACAATTGGAGTTGATTTAATGTTACCGGGATCAAGAGCGAGCCGTGTTGCAGACGAAGTCCGAAAGGAGATTACTGAGGTGCTTTTACAAAAGGCCCGTGATCCCCGAATCGGCTTTCTCACCATTACAGCGGTCAAGGTGACGGATGATCTGCATCATGCCAGGGTCTATGTGAGTTTGCAGGAAGACCAGGACGCCAAAAAGACCTTTGCTGCCTTAAAAAAGGCCAGTGGGTTTTTCCGGGGTGCCCTGGCGCGAAATCTACCGCTTCGACGTGTGCCGGATATCGCTTTTTTTCCCGATCAAGCCGTAAAACGTCAGAGCCGGATTCTTGATTTGCTGGATGAAATTCGTCTTGATGAAGAAATCTCTCAGCCGACAACTCGTGTAGAAGACACAAGTCAATCCTTGTCATGACGGAAGTGTGATGGAAAAAATCTTGCTCGAAAAGAAAGAAAAACAAGTTTCAAATACGCTTGATGGCGGATTTCTCAATATTGATAAACCCGCTGGCTGGACCTCTCACGATGTCGTGGCCAAAGTACGTCGTTTGCTCAAGATAAAACGGGTTGGCCACCTCGGAACCCTGGATCCTTTGGCGACCGGTGTGCTCCCGATTTGTTTTGGCAAGGGCACAAAATTGGCTTCTTTTGTGAGTGATGCAGACAAGTCTTACGATGC
>CAZRYI010000139.1:0-5951 GCA_964604255.1 uncultured Nitrospirota bacterium | reverse complement strand
TTTGTTGCAAAGGTTGTCGCCGTAACCGATGGCGACACACTGAAGATCATGCGTTTAGGAGAAGTGGTTCAGGTCAACCTTGCCGGGATCGATTGCCCTGAAAAGAAACAACCCTTTTGGGGAGAAGCAAAACGCTTTACACTTGATGTGACCATCGGAAAAAAAGTCATTCTCAGAAACAAGGGCATTGGAAACGAGGGCCTTCCCATCTTTGAGGTGATCCTTCCCGATGGCCGAAGCCTGAACAAAGAACTGGTCAAAGCTGGCCTTGCCTGGTGGTTCATCGGCAACTCGCGCGATAAGTTGCTCGGAGACATGGAAAAAAAGGCCAGAGTGCAAAAAGTCGGTCTCTGGAAAAACGACACCCCCCTTCCCCCCTGGGAGTTCAGAAAAGGACAACGAAAGCGTGTCAACATGCCTTAAGCGTAAGATTTCGTCCGAGTATTTTTGCTTGCCTCAGCCATCTGACTTCGTGTTATATTCCCCGAACAAATGTTCTTTAAGTATTGCATCGGTGCCATCCAGCTAAACCCTCAAACCTTTTCAGACATCGCCTCAGATCGCGGCGTCCTGAAACAGGCAATTATCCTCGCAATCCTTTCCAGCATCACAACCGGCATCGGTAATGCCAGCGGCTATCCCGAGCGCATTCCGCTTGCGGCAGGTTATGCCTTTGTCGCGTGGCTTGCCTGGGTGTTTTTAATTTATATTCTGGGGGCAAAGCTTTTTCGGGAAGCCGACACCCAAACAAACATTTCCACCCTCCTTTGTATTGCAGGTTTTGCCAGTATGCCGGGCCTCATCCGAATACTCGCCTACCTCCCGCCCTTTGCCGGCATTGTCTCAGCCGGTGCAATGCTTTGGATGTTGGCGATGATGGTGGTCGGGACCAAAGAAGCATTAAAATATCGCCAAATGCCTCGAGCCATTGCTGTCACCCTGCTGAGCTGGCCGCTCTATCAGTGGCTGCTTTCCCAGGGATAAGCCTTCATTTGTCTCTACGGCAGTCTTGACATGAAATCGCATAAACCCTAACATGGCCCGCTTATGTACTGTTTAGAGAGAATAAAATGAATCTAGTCGTCGTAGGAACACAGTGGGGAGATGAGGGAAAGGGGAAGATCGTTGATCTTCTTTCCGAACAGGCGGACTATGTGGTGCGCTATCAAGGCGGACACAATGCGGGCCACACCATCGTCATCGGCGGAGACGCCATTGTCCTGCATTTGATCCCGACGGGTCTTCTGCAAGACGGGAAAATCGGTGTCATTGGGAACGGAGTCGTCATCAATCCCAAAGCCCTGCTTGAAGAAATCTCCCTCTTGACTCAGGAAAATTTTTCGGTCGCTGGTCGGCTTTTTATCTCTGAATCCGCCCATCTCATTATGCCCTACCATCAAGCCATCGACAAAGCCAGCGAGTCGATGAAGGGATCTCAAAAAATCGGCACCACGGGTCGCGGCATCGGACCGGCCTATGCAGATAAGATGGCACGCTCGGGGATTCGCGTTGCCGATCTTTACGATCCCGAATACTTTCGCGAAAAACTCGAAGTTAATCTCGTGGAAATCAATGCGATTCTGGAGAAAATCTACAAGTCACCTCCCTTTGGGGTAGAAGAAATTTTTGAAGAATATCTCGGCTACGCAGAGCAAATGAAGCCCTACATCACCGATACCTCCCTGTTTTTAAATAAAGCAATTGATCAAAACCGTCACCTGCTTTTTGAAGGCGCACAGGGCACCCATCTGGATGTCGATCTGGGGACCTATCCCTTTGTCACTTCTTCCAATTCCGCCGCCGGAGGCGCTGCAACGGGAACTGGCGTTGGGCCCACGCGGCTCGACAAGGTGCTGGGTGTCACAAAAGCCTACACAACCCGTGTCGGCAGCGGCCCCTTTCCTTCAGAACTCAAGGGAGCATTGGGAGAAAAACTTCGGAAACTGGGAAATGAATTTGGTGCGACCACAGGACGCCCAAGACGCTGTGGTTGGTTTGATGCCGTTCTGGTGCGCTATTCAGTTCGAGTCAATCACCTCACTTCCCTTGCCATCACAAAATTAGACGTGCTTGACGGAATGCCGGAAATACAGATCTGCGTCGCTTACGAATTAGACGGAGAAGAATTAAGCGAAATGCCCAGTTCTTTAAGGAAGCTGGAACGGGTAACGCCAATTTTGAAACGTTTTGAAGGATGGGACGAGTCAACCAACGGCATTACCGACTACGACAAACTTCCGGAAAACGCACAAATCTATTTGAAAGCCATTGAATCACTTGTCGGCTGTACAGCTGACATTGTTTCAACAAGCTCAAAAAGAGGTGAAACCATCGTTTTACGTCTACCCTTCGACTCAAACTAAATTGAACATTCAAATGAAAATAAACACGCGAAACAACATCAATATGGGAGGAACACGCTTATGTCCTTGCGCTTATTTTTCGGCCTTGTCCTATTTACCCTGCTCCCCTTACAGCAGGTATCTGTAATGGCGGCTGAAGGAAAACAAATAGAGATGCCATCCGGCCTGCGATATGTCGATATCCTGGAAGGAGAAGGAGCACAACCTCAAAAAGGACAACTGGTATTTGTTCATTACACCGGTTGGCTCGAAGACGGCACCAAGTTTGATAGCTCACTTGACCGGAACGAAGCTTTTTCTTTTCGGGTCGGGGCAGGGCGGGTGATTCGTGGATGGGATGAAGGCGTTTCAAGCATGAAAGTCGGTGGAAAAAGACGTTTAACCATCCCCTCCCGCCTTGCATATGGTGCGCGTGGCGCAGGAGGTGTGATTCCTCCGAATGCGACGCTGATTTTTGAAATTGAATTGCTGAAGGTCAGGTAGTTTTAATGCCAAAAAATCTGTTTGAAAAAATCTGGGAACAGCATCTGGTACATGAAGAGACTGGCAAACCCTCGCTCATTTACATCGACCGTCACCTGGTACATGAAGTCACCTCCGCCCAGGCCTTTGAAGGATTGAGACTCAGCGGTCGAAAAGTGCGTCACCCGGAGCTGACCTTCGCAACAATGGATCACAATGTGCCGACAACGGATCGTTCAATCCCCATACAAGATCCTATCTCAGCCAAACAAATAGACACCCTGAGCCAGAACTGTCGGGACTTCGATGTGCAGCTCTTTGATCTGGAAAGCCCGCATCATGGCATTGTCCATGTGATTGGCCCGGAACTTGGCCTCACGCTTCCCGGACTGACAGTGGTCTGCGGAGACAGCCACACCTCCACACACGGGGCTTTTGGCGCACTGGCTTTTGGCATCGGCACCAGTGAAGTCGAACATGTATTGGCAACACAGTGTCTGCAACAGGACAAACCAAAAACTTTTTACATTGAAGTGAGCGGCCAGCGCGCTCCCGGTGTTGAAGCCAAAGACGTCATTTTGGCGATCATTGCTAAAATCGGCACCAGCGGCGGAAGTGGTCATGTCATCGAATATGGCGGCGAGGCTATCCGAGCGCTCAGCATGGAAGAACGCATGACGATCTGCAATATGTCGATTGAGGCAGGTGCACGAGCTGGCATGATTGCGCCAGACAAAAAGACCTTTGACTACCTACGAGGGCGATTGAACGCCCCTTCCGACTTTGATGCGGCCGTTGTGCAATGGCAAAAACTAAGCAGTGATCCCGGTGCAACTTTTGACCGACGTTTAGAAATTGATGTTTCCACACTTGCACCACAGGTCAGTTGGGGCACAAACCCGGCTCAGGTCGTTTCGGTCGATGCCTGTGTGCCGAAGCCTTCTGATTTTTCAGATGAAAATGCCAGAAAATCGGCGGAACGTGCGCTCGACTACATGGGACTTGCTGCCGGAACCCCGATTGAAGACATTTCCATTGACTATGTTTTTATCGGTTCCTGTACCAATTCACGTATTTCGGATCTGAGAGCCGCTGCAACAGTCGTCAAAGGAAAACGCGTGGCGGCCAATGTCACCGCAATCGTGGTGCCGGGTTCTCTGGAGATCAAACTTGAAGCGGAAAAAGAAGGGCTTGATCAAACCTTCAAAGATGCCGGACTTGAGTGGCGCGAGGCAGGTTGTTCCATGTGTCTCGCAATGAATCCCGACACCTTAAAACCGGGTCAGCGTTGCGCCTCAACCTCCAACCGCAATTTTGAGGGACGCCAGGGCGCGGGAGGCCGCACACATCTGGTCAGTGCCGGTATGGCTGCGGCAGCAGCAATTGCCGGACATTTTGTTGATATTCGCCAACACTCTTAGTCAGGGAGCACGCAAATCGTGGAACCATTTAAACAACTAAAGGGTATCGTCACCCTGCTTGATTTGCCGGATGTCGATACCGATCAAATCATTCCGAAGCAATTTTTAAAACGCATTGAACGCACAGGCTTTGGTCAGTTTCTTTTTTACGATTGGCGTTTCACTGAGGGCAAATCCCTCAATCCTGATTTTGAACTGAATCAAGACCGCTACAAAGGGGCATCGATTCTGGTCACAGGGGCCAATTTCGGCTGCGGCTCATCGCGTGAACATGCTCCCTGGGCCCTGCTGGACTATGGTTTTCGCTGCATTATTGCCCCTTCATTCGCCGATATTTTTTACAACAATTGTTTCAAAAATGGCATCCTGCCCATTCGCCTTTCAGAGTCGGAAATCAGCGGCCTTTTTGAGCAAGTGAGAAAAAACGAACAATTCCAGTTAATCGTTGACCTGGAAAAAGAAGTGATTTCATCCGACTGTGGCATGAATTTTCCGATCATTGTCGATCCTTTTCGACGCACTTGCCTGCTCAATGGTCTGGACGATATCGCGCTTACCCTCGCTCAAGCGGATAAAATTTCCCAATATGAAACAACACGCGCTTCAATTGCCGGAGCCGCGCTTTAAGCCCACCCCGAAAAGGGCGTAAGGCTTCGTGCGCCCACATAATATTCCTCAATTTTTAGCAGAATCATGATTGAATTGCCGTCGTTTTGTGTGGTATTGTGCCTCGCTTAAATGGCAGAAATCATAGATCAAATTCACACGCTCTGACAAAAGCCGGGCGTGGTCCCTGTTGTACACAACAGGTTGCCCGGTGATCGAAAGGTTTAAGGAGCGGAGGATAAGACCAAATTGGAGGTTAGAAAAAATGGCAACAGTTGAAATGACAGAACTTTTAGATTCAGGCGTTCACTTCGGACACAAAAAGAAACGCTGGAATCCGAAGATGGCAAAATTTATCTTTGGAGAACGAAACGGTATTTGCATTATCGACCTGAAAAAAACGGTCTCGGCTTTGGATGCAACACATGATTTTGTCCGCGACCTCGCAAGTAGTGGTCAGTCTGTCCTTTTTGTCGGTACAAAACGTCAGGCTCAGGAGATCGTCAAAGAAGGGGCTTTACGCTGCAACATGTATTTTGTCAATCATCGTTGGCTCGGTGGTATGCTCACAAACTTCGCGACAATTAAACAGAGTATTAAAAAATTAAAACGCCTCGAAAGCGCTCAAGAGGACGGCACCTACGAGCGGCTTCCGAAAAAAGAAGTCATTAAGCTTGAAAAAGATCGTGTCCAACTGGATAAGACCCTGGGCGGAATTAAAAACATGAACCGCCTGCCTTCAGCCATTTTCATCATTGATACCATCAAAGAACAGACCGCCGTGCTCGAAGGTAGACGACTCGGTATTCCCATCATTGCGATCGTCGATACAAACTGTAATCCAGACGAAATTGATTATGCCATTCCAGGCAATGATGACGCCGCCCGCTCCCTTCGCCTGATTACCAACAAAATTGCAGATGCCGTGATCGAAGGCCAAGGTATCCGGGAAAAGACAACAACGCCCCCGGCAGCTCCCCTGAAAAAAGCAATTGTCCCTGAGGTAGTAAAAGCGCCTGAAGCGACAGAAGTAAAAGCACCTGTCGAAACAGTGCCCCCTGAACCGGTGCTTAGCGAAAAGGAAACTGCGACAGCACCC
>CAZRYI010000138.1:0-5970 GCA_964604255.1 uncultured Nitrospirota bacterium | reverse complement strand
CCCCATATGAAGGGAGTGCTTTCACCATTTTTCTGAAGAGTGCAATGGCTTGATCCAATCGTTGAGTCCGCGCGTAGATCAGTCCCAGAAACTGCCGGGGACGAAGCAAAGTAGGATCTTGTTTTAGAATTTTAATAAAAATAGCTTCCGCCTCAGCATCTTTTTTCCCCTGAAAAAGTCGAAGCGCCTCGTTAAACTGCTTTTCAATCACCAAGGATGCAGCATCTGAAACAGGAGGAGAAAAAGAAAGGGAGAGATAAGCGAAAAAAAACAAGGCAATAAAACGGTATCTATGGAAAAACAAGATCGGCACTTAACTATATGACTTGTAACTCGGAGGGGGAGAAAGAAGTGGAAAAGGAGATGGTGTCTCGTGAAAAGGCTTAAAGAATTGACTTCCGATAAAAACCCACCAGCTCAAAAAGAAAAGCACCATCTTGCGGGGGGATTGTCTCCCCCCGCAAGATGGTCAAGACCACTAAGCATAAAGCTCAAAGATCACGGAAAACCAAAACCATTACCACCAATACCGGTATTCAGACCCGGAGTGGAGTACTGTCCTGGAACGGGCCACTCAGCTGCAGCAAGGGTACCCGCAGGGAAATTGACTGTAACATCAAGATCCAAGGCACCAAAACCGTCTGCATTACCCTGAGACAACAACAACCGTGAGACCATAAAAGTCTCTGTTGGTGAGGTCGTTGCATCTTCGATGGAGGTAAATGGCACCAGGGTCACATCATTTGCCGGAAGAATCGCAGTGGCGAGAACCATCTGATCATCCGTAAACAAGTTGTTGTAACCGATGGTTGCATCCCTCTGCCGGAAAACCATGTCGCTTCCGCCTCCCAAGCTAACCGTATGATCAATCAACTGATCAATGGTCGTATCGTTAGACGCAGGATCCATGGTAAAACGCATGAAACCTTCAGGCATACCTGCAGTGCCAGCACCGCCGAGATCGACATTCATGCTGATGGCGCCAGTCAACTGGTTCCCCAAGGAAAAATCTGGTGCTGTCTGAGGACCACCTGTACCGGTACCAATTGAAGTGACATAAAGGGTGCCGCAGTCATTCCCTCCAAGACCAGTCGCTCCACAGGCAAAGTTAGGCTCGCTTGAAACATCTCCAAACGCACTGTCCGTAAAAGAACCGGGCATTTGATCAAGCCTGACAAAAGAATTGTTGAAACCATTGCCGACGACGGGAGTACAGACGTTTGAAGGACTGCCCCCATCACAGGTCATGGTACCAGCAGCGACCTGCATCATTGTCTCAAGATTTGTCGAGTTAACGATAAATCCGAATTGAGTTGACCCAACGGTCGTACTTGTTGTGTCTGTCTGGATATTCTGGGCAAAAGCTGTTCCACCCATCAGGGCAAGCCCCAAAACACCAGTAGACATAATACGATGTATTTTCATACATCCTCCTTTCATTGAATAGTGCTGCTTCCATGCAGCAACGCGCGTTGTTACCCTCTTCCAGGCCACAATGAACTGGAAGAAGCCCTTATTAAGACCAAATAAAGAATTCATATCACCTTCACTCATGGAGATTCGTACCGCTGAAGCCATTGACTGAATCAAACTGAATTGTGCCATTTGTCGTCACACCATCCAGGGTTTGCGTAAAGACACCTGTTGCAGCTCCGACAAGGTTCCCGTCGGGATCCGTCATCGACTGTATCGAAAAAAGGATGTCGAACTCTTGATCACCCCCGGAAAAATTGCCTTCCGGCGTGACTTGGTTGATGCTCATTGTAATTGTGTTGTTCGCTCCTCCACCTGAAAGAGGTGCGATACTAAAATCATTCGTGGTGTTTAAAAATGTGCCCAGCGAAAAAGGGTTGGAGACACTAATCGGAAAAGCACTGCTGCCTGCTGGCACACCCACACCAAACTGATTATCAACCGGCAAGCCGTTTGCGATGATAGTGGGTAGAAGACTTTGCAGGGGATCACCGGAAAAGATGGGGGCCGATCTATCGGGGAAAGGACCTGCTTGGTTAACATTTGCACAAGGAACACATCCAAAGACAGGGTTGTCCAGAAGTGAGGTGGATGTTGTTGCACTCGTCAGAGTTGAGGTATTCTGAGCGCTCGCGACCAGAGGGAAAGACAGGAGAACAAGCAAGAACCAAGTCGAAATCAAAACCTTTTGAAGGTACAGCAAAACAGGATCCCCCCCCAAGTTCACCTACTCATGTCCTCTTAGCAAACCCTCGATACTCTGTCAACAAGTCCACCTAATAACGCTAAAGACATTGATTATTTACAACATACAACATACTCTTCACTAAGAATCTTTAAAAAGAGAGCTGAATACCGAGCATGACTTCAACACCATTAAGCTCCAGTGGCAGGGGCCGGATGTTCTCCCGACTTTCTGTATTTGGCAAATTTCCCAGGCGGCTTACTTCGGCAATACTGATCACATCACCTTCCTCAGGGCGTGGTTCAAGGTTACCCCCCGCCTGTTCTGGAGGGGGCGTTGAAAAACCAGAGGGGAAAAACCGATCGACCTTCAGCTCCCGAACCCGGCCATAGATATAAGCAGCGCGAAAAGAAAAGGCCAGCCATCGATTTATCGCATACTCCGCACCAAGGCCCCAACGCGTTGTGAAACCCCATCCGCTGGCCTCCAGTGAACTTGCAATCGGAAACCCCTGATCGGCGACCTTCAGGAGCGTATCAATCGTCAGCTGGCCAAAAGACAGACCAATCAGACCGATGTCGAGATAAATCTGTTTTTTCGGGGAGGGAACATACAAGCCGTACCGCCATCCCAGCCAAAGCTGGACGATGGAGAGGTTATAACGGGTTGTCCTTGGAATATCCTGCAATTCACTCACAATACCTGTGATTTGCGGTGCAATATCATTCGCCTCCCTGACACTCTCCCAGACATTGACCGTGATGATGAAAGCGTGCCGGGGGGCAAGTCTTCTCTGAGCCTCAATACCAAAAGCCGAATCCAATTTAAACCTAGGAATTTTAATATTCCTCACTTCTGGCCTAAAGGGTGTATTCGGTTGGAGCTGAAAATTCGGGTCTTGGAGAATCGCGATTTGCGGGGTCTGAAGCACTTGATTAAGCGTTTTAAGGGAGGGTTGGTAGAGGCCAGCCGTCAGGCCAACGGTCCACTTGCTGACTTCCGCAAAAACCGGAGCAGAGATAAAAAAAAGAAAAAGGAAGAAAGAAGAAAATGCAAACTTTCTAATCAAAACAAGCCGTAGCATACCCCCTATCTTCTTCAGGGCCAGTTCTTCCTCAGCTCAAAAAGAAACCCACGCCTCCATGTTTATATGAGAAGGTCGCGGGTTTCTTCGTGTGCTTTCTGTTTTCTTACTTAGGACTGGTGCGCGAGGCGTCTAAAGCCTATGGAAAACCAATAGTGTCAACACCCGGGACAATACCAGAGTCAATCCCGGTGTTTAAGCCGGGTGTCACAAAGGTTCCCAGACCGGTAGACCCTCCGTTGGAATCAGCAGGAAAGTCCGTGCCTGCAAAATTACCTGCGGGAAAGTTCACTGTCAAATCAAGATCCAAGGCACCAAAACCGTCAGCAGGTCCCTGGGCAATGATCATCCGTGAAACCATACCGGTTTGATCGGGAACGGCGTTTCTCTGATGAGAGGGGGAGATAGAAAAGGGTACAAGAGACAATGCGCCACCGATTACAGGAATGGGTTGATTGTAACCAATGGTTGCATCTCTCTGCTGAAAAACCATGTCGTTTCCGCCACCCATGTCAATGGTATGATCAATAAACTGGTCAATGGTTGCTGAACCAAAGGGTGGGAAACCACCTGTAGGATTGAGCGTGAAGCGGATGAAACCTTCAGGCATACCTGCTGTACCAGCACCGCCAAGATCAATATCAGTATTGATGTTTCCAATAAGGTCAAACCCGGTGGAGTTAGGCGCTGTTTGTGCCCCCTGTTGATCGAAGGCATTTTCGAAAAGGCTGAAACAGGCAAAAGAATCAACTGTTGCCCCACAAGCGAAATTGGGCACAGTATCAACAACTCCGAACGGACTGTCTGTGAGAGCACCTGGCAAGGCATTGATTCTTTCGAAATCGTTAGAAGCACCAGTGTTAAACCCTGAACAGACCATTAAATTAGTCACCGGATTACGTCCGGCACCGCAGTCAGGGGTATTCACTGCCTGCATTACGGTTTGTAGCTGTGATGCCGTGATCAAAAAACCGAATTGGGATGACCCCATTGTTGTGCTGGTTGTGTCGGTCTGAATATTTTGAGCAAAAGCCCCTCCCGCTGAAAAAGCAAGTCCGAGCACTCCGGCTAAAACCAAGCGACTCATTCTCATCATATCTCGCCCTCCTCTTCTTATATTGATGAACTACCCATTACTTAAGTCTTTTAGAAAATTATCAGATCCCCTAAAAACTTACAAGCTGACATTCACTGAAATCGTAGAAATAAATCAATTTTAACTGTAAATTATTCCTATATTTTTTTGGTATCCGACATATTTTCCATTTTTTTGATGATAAAATCCTTATTTCTGTCCCGAGAAAGAACAAATAATTCTCCATTTTTAACCCCTTATTTTAAGTCGTTTCCCTATGATTTAAACGCAGCTATTTATGTAGCACCACTTTTCTTGACACCAAAAATCAGTTTTTGTAGGATTGCCGCTCGAAATACGATTGGGTGACATGAAATACGACTGGATGACATTACAGACTTTTTTGAGCGACTCTCGCTTGCAGACCCTCAGTCCCTCGCTTCGACTCCTGCTTTCGTCGGACGGCACGATGGTCAGGGCACTCAATACCCTTTTTTTTGAGCCGACGGTATTGGAAACCATCAAACAAACCGAAATCGTGCTGGATGAAAAAACGGCAAACATCCTGGAAGTGGCCGCAGGAGAAAAGGCTATTGAGCGGACAGTTTGGCTCAGTACCCGACTGGGCAGGGAGCAGTTGGATAAAAAACGGCTGAGAGTTCTCCACGCAATTTCAAAATTTCCTATTTCTCAGATGAAACCAGCGCTTTATCAAGAAATCTCCTTGGGCCAAAAAGCAATCGGCCAAATCATCCAAGACCAACAATATTCAACTTGGCGAGACAGCCTTGAAATCGCCCGACGCTGCTTTCCAGAAGTTGCAAAAGGCTTACAACTGCCGGAGGAGACGCTCTTTTGGGCTCGTCGCTATCGTTTAACATTTTCAGAACAGGTTTCGGCCATTATTTGCGAAGTCCTCTCACCACAACTTTCTTCATTCTCTTCTTAAGCCTTTTTCTCTCCGGCTGCCCGTCTCATCCTAAAGAAGTGGTGCAAGCCCTCTCTCCCCCAACCGTATCAGAAGTAAAATCTAGCGCTCCCGAAAAAATGGTCTGGATTCCGCCGGGGGCCTTCCTGATGGGAACGGATGAAGTCGATCACAAAAATGAAGGCATGGCACTTGGGTTTCCACAGGCCTGGTATGAAGATGAGCGTCCTCGCTTTCTGGCGAAACTTGAAGGTTATTATATTGACCTTTATGAAGTGACACAGGATGACTACCTGCATTTTATCCGCGCGACCGGCCACCGCCCTCCGGCTCACTGGCAAAACGGTGTTTACAAGGTGCGCTCAGGCAATCTCCCCATTAGCTTTGTGGACTGGTATGATGCCAATGACTATTGTCGCTGGCGTGGAAAACGCCTTCCAAGCGAGCCGGAATGGGAAAAAGCTGCACGGGGTTCAAAAGGATTGCGCTACCCCTGGGGGGAGGTATTTGACGTGAAAAAGGCCCACCTTTCTCCCGCATCCGATGTCATGATGAAATTAACACCGGTCGGATCTTATCCCGAAGGGGCCAGTGTTTATGGGGTCAATGATCTCATTGGCAATGTCTGGGAATGGACGGAGAGCTGGTACCTGCCCTATCCGAAGAGTACGCTCAGAAAACCGGCATTCGGCATGAAACATCGGGCCGTTCGCGGGCTTTCTTAT
>CAZRYI010000137.1:0-5980 GCA_964604255.1 uncultured Nitrospirota bacterium | reverse complement strand
AAAGCATACAGAAATTGGCAAAACTGGTGACGCGAACAATGGATCTTTCCATCACCATTACTTGCGATACAGCCTATATTTCTGCCAAATCAGAAGAATGTGAGGTATCTTGGCTGTGCCTAACAAATAATCTAGAAGTCTGAGTCAATCCAAGCTGCCCGAAATTCTCAAGGGCAAAAAAGCACTCAATATCAGATGCATCCGTATCTTGGCAGAATACTTTGAGGTCTCAGCTTCTGTTTTTGTCTAAAAGTCGGGCGTTTATTGCGATGTTTGTCGGATGAGCCATTTTCGTCATAATGTGCAATGGCGTGGAAGAGAATCTTTTTAATTACTTCGTTGTCCCAGGGTTTTAATAGAAAATGGGAGACCACTTTTTCTGTGATGGAGGCCGCGACGATGCCTGGGTCGGCTCGCCCGCTCAAAACCACGCGGACAATCTGAGGATATTCTTTTTTCACTTTTCTTAAAAAGCTCAAACCCGTATCGCCTGGCAGCACATCATCCGAAAAAATCACCGAGACTTCCCGTTTGCTCAGCAGCATCCAGGCATCATCACTATTTGCAGCCAGAAGGCTGTCAAAACCCTCTTGCTGAAAAAGCCGGCTCAAACTGCTGCGAACCAGGGGTTCATCATCAACAATCAGAATACAATGAGGTCTCATCGCGGATTCTCCTTGTATGACTTTTGAGTGACTAGCGGCCCATTCAGGCAGCTGGAAGCGTTTTCTCCGCATCGAAAGCAGTTGCGGGATGGACTTGCGCAACGAAGATGGGCAGATTGATCATAAAAGTGGTGCCCGCTCCCAATCGGCTATCAACCGATAACCTGCCTTGATGTCTTTCAATAATGTCCCGACTCAAATAAAGGCCCAGGCCTGTTCCAACGCCGACTGCCTTGGTCGTAAAGAAGGGTTTAAAAATATTTTTGATGTTTTCCGGGGCGATCCCCGGCCCGGTGTCCTGAATCAGAACCGAGACGGTGCCTTCACTCGCAAAGGTGGAAATTGTAATGGTGCCGCCGTTTTCCAGGGCCTGAGAGGCGTTGATCAGAATATTCATAAATACCTGGTTGAGTTGGTTGGCATAACATTTTACCGGTGGCAGCGGCCCAAATTTTCGAATGACTTTTGTCTTCTCTTGCAAGTCGTGTCGTACAATATTCAGCGCACCCTGGATTTCTTCGTTGAGATTGACTGCTCGCATTTCCCGATTACCCGTGTGGGAATAGCGCTTCAAGTCGGTAATAATACCCTTGATACGATCCAGACCTTTAAGCGATTCTTTTAATATTGTCCCAAAATCAGTCAAATGATTTTCGATTTTCATCTCAGCGCGGGCCTTTTTGAACTGAGCAAGTTCCTGAGCCCGGCGGTCTTTATCGTCTTCTTCAGTCAGACGTTTGATTTCGTATTCCGTAAGTCGGGTGTAGGAAAGAATGTCCTCAAAATCTTTTTGTAGGGTTTCAAGGTTGCTACTGATGTAACCAAGCGGATTGTTGATTTCATGGGTAATACCCGTCGTTAGTACGCCGATGGCCGCCATTTTTTCCTGCAATAAAATCTGGGCATCTTTTGCTTTCATGGCTTCATGCGCTTGATCAATATCCACTGCTCTTTTGTGAACTGCGCTTTCCAGGGCCTTGTTGGTTTCTTTCAGTTTTGAGATTAGACTCAGGGTTTTTCGCATATCTCTGGCAACCAGCACATGCCCGATATGGCCGGTTCTCGGATCTTTTAAGGGCCGAATATTCACATCAACAGGAATACGCACCCCCTTTGTGCCGACAAAAGTCATCCGTTTTCCGGTGATGATCTTGTCCTGTGAAAAATGAACGGCATCATGTTTTTCAAAAAAGAGGTCGATGGTTTGGCCGAGGAAATTGTCGATATGAAAGTCGAGTAGCTCTTTCGCCGCCGTATTCATTCGTTTGATCCGGTTCTCTGTATCAATCACCACCAGGGCGTCACCCATTGAGTCCATGACGTTTTTGTTGTACATGAGTGCCCCGTTCAAGTCTTTTTTGGTTTGTTCGATGACGGAAGCCGAGCGTTGCAAATCCTCCATATTTTCAACGATTCTTTGAGAAATCATCTCTATCGAATTACCCATCAATTCAAATTCATCGACCTGTCCTTTCGGCGTTTCTGATTTCAACTCCTCCTGGGTGATATTGGCAATGCCGTTAAAAATGGAACGGATGGATTGGATAATGTCCCAAACCAGGAAGATGCCGATGCCGGTTAAGAGGATCGTGGAGCTGAGCAGGAGCGTTGAAGCTCTACTTGAGAGGTCTTCCCAGATGTAGAAAAAAACCAGTTGTGGAATGGTAAAACAGAGGGTCAGGGCGATTAAAAGTTTACCGACCATTTTTTTTGTATTCATAGGCACCTCAATCGCTTCGGTTCTAAACCGTAATATGCCTTGTTATTGCAAGGTTCAGTCCACGTAAGATTGAGGGGAAAATTCAGGCAACGGCTGCCGAACAAAAATAAATAGTTCGTTTAAACAGCTACTTATGGGAGTTTGTTATTTCAATGCAAAGGGAAAGATACCGAAAATTGTCCCTTTTGTGTAATGGATGGGAGTGTCACTATGGTGCGTTTACGGAAAGCGAAAGAGTTTTTGTGCATTTAAAGTGGTGGCTTCTGCAATGGTTTCGTAGGAAACATTTCTAAGTTCGGCTATTTTTTCTGCGATGAAACGCACATAGGCCGGTTCGTTTCGTTTTCCCCGTTTCCCCTGGGGTGCAAGGTAGGGGGCATCGGTTTCGATAACGATTTTATTCAAATCTATCGTCGCCGCAGCTTCCTGGAGGGCATCGGCTTTTTTGAAGGTCACGATGCCAGAAAAGGAGATCATGAAACCGAGATCAATGCCTTTTTGTGCAATTTCTCTGTCTCCAGTAAAACAATGCAGTACCGCCCCGTAAGCTTCGGCATGTGCCTGAACATCTTCATCTTCCAGAATGGAAAAGGTGTCCTGCCATGCGTCGCGGGTATGCACTATGAGCGGCAGTTGCTTTTTTTTCGCCAGCCGAATCTGATGGATAAAAGCCTGACGCTGTTCTTTTTCTGTGGAATGTTTGTAATAAAAATCAAGACCGGTTTCTCCCCAGGCAATCACCTTGTCATGGTCGGCCAATTTTGAAAGCGATTGCAGCAGCTTGTCATCCAGGTCTTTTGCATCGTGTGGATGCAGCCCAACCGTCGCCCACAAAAAAGGGTGTTGTTCTGCCAGGTCGATGGCTCCCTGGCTTGATGCCAGGTCAGTGCCAACCAGCACCATTTTAAGCACATCAGCCGCCAAGGCGCGTTCAATGACCTCTGCCTGGTCTGCGTCAAATTCTGAAAAGGAAATATGTGTGTGCGTATCAATCAGCATGGCTTTAAGTCTCTCAAAAGCCTGGACAATATACTGTTTTGTAAGGTGAGTTCAAGCGAGACTTAAGGTCTTAATCACGATAGCGACGCCAGTGCATGGGCACCGAATTTGTGGTGGCCTGGCGATTGAGTTTGTCGAAGAGTTTTTGTGCTTCTTGATGAGAATAATCCGAAAATGAGATCCAGGTTTTGATCAGGTCTTTTTCTGAACTGAATCGCATAGAATGTGAATGCAACATTTTTTTAAATCGGATTTCCAGGCGTTTCCAGTCATTGCGGTAGCTACCAAACTCCATAAAATATCGCCGCCACCAGGCTTCGTCACGACCACCATACCGTCTGCTGTCGGGAACGATTTCCTCAAAAATGACCACTCTTTTGAGCGGATCAATTCGAATATCGTAGTCAGAAATAAAATCAAGACCAATGATCCCCTCAAAAGCATTTGAGAGTTTTTGAATGACCTTGACTGGGACAAAGTCACTCCTGAAATCGCCCACCCGCATTGAGTCAATGATGGTGAGAATTGCCGGTGCCGAACCGCCAATTCCCCCGGACTTTACTTCTAGTTTTGGCTGGTCTCTCTCATAGACACCGAGCCTTTTTGCAAGCTCCGGGAAAATAAGGGTTTCAAATGCACCGGTATCGAAAACCACCGGGACGGTAATTTGATCGTTAAAGGTGACATCAATAATGACACGTCTGGCCGAGCCTTCGTTGGCCTTGTAAGGAACGACATGCCGTCTGGGAGCAGGTGTTTCTGTTGTGTTTACATCTGTTTCAAAATTGCCCCGTCGCTGTTTTTGTTCAGCTTCGCTGGGAATGCCCTTGCTGCGTTTTCTGAAGGAACCTGCTTCCGCCTGATTTCGATGACGCTCTGGCACATCAGAAGGGTATTCTGAAAAATGAACCGTACCTTCGTCATCTGTCCATTGGTAATAATCAGCGGAGAGCACAGGATTTGCGAACAGGAAAATACTCAGGGTAAAGAAACTCAGAAAGAAGATTTTTGGGATAAAAGACACAGGCAAATCACTTCTGATGAACGCCGGATTGGATAAGTGCGTGCTTCTCTTAGTTCACGCTCGGGTCTGCGGGCATTGTCGCGTAGAAAGCCCAGTGATCTCCGAGTCGCCGCATCATTTGCGGCCAGAGCACTGAGGGGTCGGCTTCAAAAATCAATGTGGAATCAGGCGGCAGGATTTTCCAGGCGCCCTCAGCGACTTCGCCTTCGAGCTGCCCTGCTGCCCAGCCGGTATAACCGAGATAACAACGGATTTCGCCACAATCTCCCAGTGCTCCCGGTATTTTAATACGATCCAGGTTTTTGGGGACAAAAACGCCGTCAAAGACACTGTGGCCGTCACTGGCAAGATCACCGCGACAGAGAATCAACATACCGTTTTTTGCAACCGGCCCCCCTGAATAGACCTTGTCTCCCCCCGATACATCGTCAAAACCGTCCATCAAAGTTGAAACAGCCAGTTCAGTGGGTCGGTTCAATACAACGCCCAATGCCCCGTCGTGGCCGTATTCGCAAAGCAGGATGACCGTTTGACGAAAGTTCGGGTCATTCAATTTGGGCATGGCAACAAGCAGATTGCCTTTTGCCATTTTCAGGGTTTCTTCCTGTCTCATTCCGCCTCCAACAACAACTTCCAATCACACATTTTCTGGATGTTTCAAATCAATCATCGCCTCTTGTTCAATGTTAACGCTTCAAGCGAAATCCTGCAAGCGGCCCGTCCCGACCTCGATTAAGAAGCAGGAAAGGACTCTTCATCCAGATAGAGCATTTGTGTATCGGGGTTGTATCCGAACAACTCGGTGAATCGTCCCCAGCTCACGACTGTTTTGAAAAGAGTGTCGATGTTTTCGTGAGGGAGACAGCGGCTCAATTCCTCTAAAATGGCTTCTCGATCCAAACGGCCAGACTCCGATGCCTGAAGAAATTGCGTCAAATGCCGAAAGATGGTCAGTCGGGCCAACTGCGATCGAATCATGAGTTTTCGCTCGCCCATTTTATTTTTGAGTAGTTTTTTACCCAGGCTTTGAATCACAACATCGCCACCCGGCGTTTCGGCAAGGCAGAGCATTTCAGCCATCTTAATGACTGAAAGCAGTTCACCCAGTTCGTAATGAATCTCTTCTGCCAAACGGTAGATATCTTCTTTCCCGTCACTATCATCCAGATATTCCAGTAATCCAATGACTTTACTCGGGGAAACCTGCGGTAGGGCTTCTATTTCCATCGCCTCCTCTTTTTATTAGACGGCGCACGCTCTCTCAGGCCATCAGGGAAAAAATTTTATCGCTGAGTTCATCCACAATCGGATCTTTTTTGTCTCTTGGCCGAGCCAGGTTAATCGGAATATCTGCCAGTAAAGTGCCGGGATGGGATGACAAAACCAGGACGCGGTCGGCCATCAAAACGGCCTCTTCAATAATATGCGTGACCATAATAATGGTATTGACCGGCATCGTGGCGTCTTCCCATAACATCAGGACTTCTTCCCGGAGGGCCAGGGTGGTCAAAGGATCGAGGGCGGAAAAAGGCTCGTCCATGCAAAGCAGTTTGGGTTCGACGGCCAGCGCAC
>CAZRYI010000136.1:0-6044 GCA_964604255.1 uncultured Nitrospirota bacterium | reverse complement strand
GGAAAAAGATGGCCTTCTTCGTCGATGACGGCTTGCATCGGCCCCAGATAAGTAGCTTGCTGACCCTGGTGATGACATGCGGCTTTTTTCTCAAATTTGTACCCACGGAAAACAACGGAGAAAAATCGATAGCCTTCAACTTCTTTCCAGAGACTTCTCTTTAGAATAGACAATCCGTAAAAACCGGCCTGCTCCATTTTTGCGATGTATTCCTGTTCGGTTAAGGCACCGGAAACACATTCTCCCCAGAGCCTGGGATTTGAGCGCATGCCTTCCGGGACGGGATGTTCAGAAATGGTATCGG
This sequence comes from uncultured Nitrospirota bacterium, assembly GCA_964604255.1. Lineage (GTDB taxonomy): Bacteria > Nitrospirota > Nitrospiria > SBBL01 > JAADHI01 > JAJDBU01. The sequence continues at coordinate 5,740 of CAZRYI010000136.1, read as the reverse complement.
AGACCACAATCCGCCCAAAATCTTTTAATATTCGCCAGATTTCAATGAAAACCTGTTTTTTGTCAGGAGAAAGGTTGATGACACAATTTGAAGTCACCAGATCTGCAGTTTGGTCACTCAGGGGAATGTCTTCAAGATAGCCCTTTTTGAAAGTGATATTGTCATAACCTAGACTCTCTGCCACCTTTTCTTTTGCCTGTCTGGCCTGATTGAGCATCCTGTCTGTCATGTCGATGCCGATGATTTTTCCAGAAGGCCCCACCATCTTTGCGGCGATAAAACAGTCAATGCCGCCACCGGAGCCTAAATCAACCATGACTTCGCCCTCTTTTATGCCTGTGAGTCCGACGGGGCTGCCGCAGCCATAGGAAATATCCAGGACTTCCTGCGGAATATGAGCGCTGTCTTGCAGCGGATAGCTTTCGGGACAGCAGAGTTCCGGCACCGGTTTTTCTGCGGCGTCTCCATAAAAATTGCTGACCACATTACGGGAGTGATCCAGATCAACCGAAAGCACACAGGATGAGCGGGAAAGGGAAACATCAAAACCGCCGATGCTGCTGGCTCCGGGTGGCATCTCTTCTAAAACCGCGTCCTCTCCCATTGCCGCATAAACGATGGGACGATCAAAACCAGAGGCTGTTTGCCGGGCGGCTTTGAGTTCAGCACGGGACAGCAGGAGATCCAGAATCCACGCCTCATGGAATTCTGAAAAAGGGTCTTCAGCCATTATCTGATTGTTGTAGAGATAGGTATGTTCGATGTCTCCGCCGCCGCAAAGGTATTTCAGGTAACAATCTTTACATTTCGCCTTTTTTTGAACGCTGCCTGCACGCAGTTCAAGTGCAACGGGGGAAGAACGCCAAATTTCCTCAAGAGACGATTGAAGGGGGTCGCCCATGCGAAGTGCCGGAATACCGACCAATGCCGCTGTCGGGTAAACATATCCGTCGGCATAAACACAGAGTGATTCATAAGCCGCATTTGAAAGATCCACTTTGATGCCGGATTGTCCGAGCAATTTCCCCAGCAAGACATCATAGTTATCAAAAATAATGCCCGCCTGGTCGGCTGCAACTTTGGTCTTTTTAAATGCCGTTAACAGTTCTGTATTGGAAGGGGAGGCGAGGTGGGCAGTGCCCACAGCTCGACCGCGATTGTGGCTTTGAAGCAAATGGATGTTTTTAATGCCGACTCTGGACGCAAGTTTGACGATCGCTTCCAGATGGCCGACATTTGATTTGTTGACGACTGTGGTCAGCGTGGGTGAAAAACCAAGGCTGATGATCTCTTTAATCCCTCGAATTGTGGCATCGAAGGTGCCATTGCCTCGCATCGGATTATTGATTTCTGCGGTTGGGCCGTCCAGGCTGATTTGAAATTGAATACGACTTGCATCAACTTTAGATAGCCGTTTGAGGTGTTCGCCGCGAAAGAGCATGCCGTTTGTCAAAATAACCAGTTCTGTTTTGAGCTTTCCCGGAAGGTTCAAAATGTGTTCGATGATCTCAAAAATATCAGATCGGAGGAAAGGTTCCCCGCCCGTAATATAAAAACGGTAAGTGCCGAGTGCCCGTGCCTGATCAATGACATTGATCCAAAAGTCGGTGTCTCCGCCAGCAATGCCTTCGGGGGAAGAATCCACCAGACAGTGTTCGCAGGATAGGTTGCAGGCATTTGTAACATGCAGCCACATGTCGGTTAGTTGCCCCAAAACAAGGACTTCGGAACGACCGGGGTAGGGGGCTCTATTTAAGGGCTGCGTTGAAATGAATTTTGTCTGCAAGGCATCCTGAAAAAAAGTACGGCAGTCCAGCCAGGCTTTTGACCAGTCCAATCGGTAAAGCTTGCGATAATCTGCAACGATTTCCGAGAAACTTTTTTTGCCGTCCAGTGCACGCATCAGGTCGGCACCCCGTGTATCCGTTGTGATCCAATGCGGCCCTTCTGGATCAATCAAAAGCTTCACATCGTTCCGGGATATTTCCTGGTAAAGGGGCGCATTCAATATGCTATCGTCTTTTATTTTGTCAGTCATTTGATCTACTCCGCACATGATTTGAATTTTGTCTTGAAAACGTTCACTTATAGGGGAAGGTCGTGCAAAATTCTGTGGGCTATCCTACATTTGCAGCTTGGTTTCGGTCAAGCCGAAGTTCTCAGCGGTTTCTTTCTTGACAGGGACTTTGGAATCGGTGATAAAGAGACCTCTTTAATGTCCCATTTGAAAAATAATAACTGTGGAAAGGTACTAAGCGAATGATGAGAATGCTGGTGACGGGTGGTGCAGGTTTTTTAGGTTCACACCTTTGTGAAAGGCTGCTGGAGCAGGGCCATGAAGTAATTTGTCTTGATAATTTTTTCACCGGATCGAAGGATAATGTGAGGCACCTGCTACAACATGACCACTTTGAGCTGATTCGGCATGACATTATCAATCCCATCGACATCGAATCCGACCGCATCTATAATCTGGCCTGTCCTGCTTCTCCCATTCACTATCAATATGACCCGGTTCGAACCATTCAGGCCAATGTGCTGGGTGTGACCCATATGCTTGAATTAGCCAAGCGGACGAAGGCCAGAATCCTTCAGGCCTCGACTTCGGAAGTCTATGGTGATCCGACTGTTCATCCGCAAACAGAAGACTATTGGGGCAATGTCAATCCGGTGGGGCCCAGGAGCTGTTACGACGAAGGAAAACGGGTTGCCGAAACCTTGATGATTGACTACAACAAACAATTTCATGTGGATATTCGTATAGCGCGGATCTTCAATACCTATGGTCCACGCATGGCCTTGAATGACGGGCGCGTCGTGAGTAACTTTATTCTACAAGCCCTAAAAGGAGATCCCATTACGATTTACGGGAATGGCAAGCAGACCCGCTCTTTTTGTTATGTGGATGATTTGATCGAAGGTTTGATGCTTTTAATGGAGTCTGAGTCCTTTGTCGGTCCGATCAATATTGGTAATCCGAATGAATTAACCGTACTGGATCTTGCAAATCGTGTCATCGAAAAAACCCAATCTCGCACAAACATCGTCAATAAAGCCCTGCCTCAGGATGACCCGGTGATGCGCCAGCCTGATATTTCACGCGCTAGAAAAGAATTGGGTTGGGAGCCGCTTATTTCTCTGGATACGGGATTGTCAAAGACCATCCCGTATTTTAAAGAGAAGATTGGTTCAAAATATTTTTGATGGAAGTTTTATGGAAAATATCATTTTATTAAATATTTATAAGTATAAACTTAAACTAAATCTTTAAATTTTTTAAAGGGGAAAAATGGCTGAAAAAGGTGCAAAAGAAGACAATCGAAAAAAAGCAATTGATCTGGCAATGACTCAAATTGAACGTCAATTTGGGAAAGGTGCCATTATGCGTCTGGGGGCTGACGATATTGCCGCGGGTATTCCGGTGATTTCCACCGGCTCTATCGGCCTGGATATCGCGCTCGGTGTGGGCGGTTTTCCTCGTGGACGTATTGTCGAAATCTACGGCCCGGAATCTTCTGGAAAAACCACCCTTTCTCTGCATGCCATCGCCGAAGCGCAAAAAACAGGCGGTGTGGCTGCTTTCATTGATGCGGAACATGCGCTCGATATTCACTATGCCGGACGTTTAGGTATCAAGAGTGATGACCTATTGATTTCCCAGCCCGACACGGGCGAGCAGGCCCTGGAAATCACCGAAACTTTAGTCCGAAGTGGGGCCTTGGATCTGATTGTTATTGATTCGGTTGCGGCACTGGTACCCCGGGCCGAAATTGAAGGGGAGATGGGTGACTCCCACATGGGTTTGCAGGCCCGTCTGATGTCTCAGGCACTCAGAAAACTCACCTCTGCGATTGCCAAATCAAGAACCTGCGTTATTTTCATCAACCAGATTCGCATGAAGATCGGGGTCATGTTCGGCAATCCTGAAACAACCACCGGTGGTAATGCTCTTAAGTTTTACAGCTCCGTCCGGCTCGACATTCGACGAATCGAAACGATTAAAGACGGACAGGCCGCAATCGGCAACCGTGTCCGCGTCAAAGTGGTGAAAAACAAGGTTTCTCCGCCCTTTCGACAGGCCGAATTTGATGTCATGTTTAATGTCGGCATCTCGAAACTCGGAGAGCTTTTAGACTTGGCCATCACAAGTGGTATCGCGGATCGGAGCGGGGCCTGGTATTCTTATAAGGGACAGCGGCTCGGGCAGGGGAGAGACAACGCAGTAAAGACCCTGAAAGAAAGCCCTGAAATTGCCATCGAAATTGAAAAACGCGTCCGCGCCGAAAGCGGGCTACCGGTCGCACCTGCACCGGGCAAAAAAAAATAACCTTGAAATGACGGCTTGTGAGGTCTCAGCGACTTAAATGAATATCGACATTCTTTTAAAAGCGGCGACTGAAAACGGGGCTTCTGATTTACACCTAAAGGTGGGGGCCCCGCCGATGATCCGGGTGGATGGTTTACTGCGTCCTCTGGAGCGCTTTCAAAAATTGAATCAGGAAGCGGTGGTTCAATTGGCTTCTTCCGTGATGAACCCGCAAAAAAAAGCAGAATTCAAAGAGTCTCACGAGGTGGATCTGGCCTACAGTGCTGCCGGCCTAGGCCGTTTTCGGGTCAATGTCTTTATGCAACGGGGAACGGTGGGTGCGGTGCTTCGGGCCATTCCCGTCAAGATCAAGACGCTTGAGGATCTGGTGCTGCCAAAAGTCGTTGGCAAACTTGCGCTCGAACATCGTGGGCTAATCTTAGTGACGGGAACAACCGGGAGTGGCAAATCAACCACCCTGGCGGCCATGATTGATATTATTAACCAGAAACGGGCGGCCAATATCATTACGATTGAAGACCCGATTGAGTTTCTGCATCGGGATAAAAAAGGCATTGTCAGCCAGCGTGAAGTGGGCAGTGATACCGATTCCTTCGACCGGGCGCTTCGATCCGCACTGCGACAGGATCCCGATGTCATCCTGGTCGGAGAAATGCGTGACTTTGAAACAGTCAGTACGGCCTTGACTGCCGCCGAAACTGGTCATCTGGTCTTAAGTACTTTGCATACCCTGGATGCCACCGAAACAATTAACCGGGTGATCTCGGTTTTTCCGCCTTATCACCAGGATCAAGTGCGCGCTCAACTTGCATCGGTTATTCAAGGGGTGGTCTCAATGCGCCTCATTCCGCGTTCTGACAAAGAAGGCCGTATCCCCGCCGTCGAAGTGATGATAGCAACTGAAACGATTCGTGATGCCATTGTGCATTCTGAAAAAACCCGGAATATTTCGGAAATCATTGCAGCCAGCAAGTCTCAATATGAGATGCAAACCTTTGATCAGTCGATTTATGATCATTATGAAAGTGGTCGCGTTTCCTACGAAGAAGCCTTGAAATGGACCAGCAATCCGGCTGATTTTTCCCTGAAAGTGCAGGGTGTTCAAACAACCGGTGACAGTTGGAATGAAGCACAGGGTGGCAAGGGGGAAGATGACGAGTCCTTTGAAGTGGATCATTTTTAACACCCTTACACCTTGAAACCCCCAGAAAAAATGCCCATTTTGAGTCAGTCGCGTGACTTTAAGACCGCAAAAAAAAAGGCCTTTGATCTGCTCTCCCGCCGGGATCATTCCATTTTTGAAGTGAAGCATAAATTAAAGGAAAAGGGCTTTTCCGAAGCGATTTGCATGGAAGTCGTTTCCTATTTAGAAAAAATAGACTTGCTCAACGACCATAAGTTTATTCGTCAATG
>CAZRYI010000135.1:1304-6061 GCA_964604255.1 uncultured Nitrospirota bacterium | reverse complement strand
GCGTCATTGAGGCGTTCGATTGCGGGGCCGGAAAAAACGGGATGGGTACAACCCACCAGTATTTTTCGCGCACCTTTCTTTTTAATCGCCTTTGCTGCTTGTGTGATTGTTCCGGCAGTGTCAATCATGTCATCTAAAATAAGGATGTCTCGATTTTCGACTTCACCGATAATGTTCATGATTTTTGTCTGGTTCGGCCCTTCCCGACGTTTATCAATGATGGCCAAACCCACATTCATGCGCTTGGCAAAAGCCCGCGCTCGCTCAACCCCTCCGGCATCTGGTGAGACAATCACCAGATCATCAAAACGCTTTTTTTTGAAATAATCGAGTAAAACAGGACTGGCATAGAGATGGTCTACAGGCACATTAAAAAAGCCCTGAATTTGTCCGGTGTGCAGATCAACGGTCAATACACGGTGTGCGCCTGCGGTGCCGATTAAATCTGCGACCAGCTTGGCAGTAATTGGGACACGCGGCTGATCTTTTCTATCCTGGCGGGCGTAACCATAATAGGGGATGACGGCTGTAATTTCTTTTGCCGAGGCCCGCTTGAGCGCATCAATTAAGATGAGCAACTCCATGAGGTTGGTATTCACCGGGTTGGAAAAGGATTGGATGACAAAAACCTGGTTGCCGCGGACATTTTCGGAAATCTTGACATAAATCTCACCATCACTAAAAGTTGTGACAATGGCCTGACCAACAGGAATGCCCAGAGAATCGCAAATTTCTTTTGCAAGAATGGGATTAGAATTTCCCGAAAAAACCTTTAATTTTTCCATGGATGACCACCCTTTGTTTGAAAAACTTGGCGAGGGCCTATGAAAGGCACTTTAAAAGAAGACATTGGACTATTTGGATGTTGAGGAGCTTGAGGCAGTTTGGGCCTCGTAGGTCGGCGTTTTTATTCCTTTTCCGCTTCAGCTGCTTCCGTTTCAGAAGTTTCAGGAGATGGGGTTGCTTCTTCTTTAGGATCGCTTGTTTTGCTTGTTTCTGCGACTTCAGCCACTTCAGCGGGTGCTTCTGGGGCGACTTCAACTTGCACCTGGGCGGTGACATCGTGCCGGACTTTAACAGGCACCTGAAATGTGCCCGCTTCTTTGATGGGTTTATCCAGCAGAATCAGGCGTTTATCAACGACGATGCCTTGGGCAGCCATTGCTGCTGCGATGTCTTTAGAAGTGACTGAGCCAAAAAGCTTTCCTTCTTCTCCGACTTTCACCGTAATGGAAATGGCGAGTGCGCCGATTTTCTTTGCTTCTTCTTCGGCCGAAAATTTTTCTTTGCGGATACGATCAGCGATGACTCTTTTTTCATGTTCGAGGGATTTAACATTCTTGAGCGTCGCTACGGCCGCCATTTTTCTAGGGAGAAGATAGTTCCGAGCATAACCATCGGCCACTTCAACAAGGTCTCCCATGAGGCCCAAGCGTTCTACATCTGCTGCAAGAATCAGTTTCATTCGATCAATCCCTCTCTCTAATTAAACAAGTTTTAGTACAAAGGAGCCTATTTTATTGAAGGGAGACCGGCTTGTCAATCTTGGGGTCGATTTTCTTCAGTCGGAGGCAAGTCTTCTGGCAATAGCTGAAAAACCTGTATGCGTTTATTGTAGGCGTCCGCGATAAAAATTCGGCCGTTTTGATCAATTGCCATACCGGCGGGCAACCAGAACTGCCCCGGTTTAACGCCTGATTTTCCAAAGTTGAGCAGGAGTTCACCTGAGGGATTAAAAACCTGAACGGTGTCAAAGAGGGAATCGACGACATAAACGTTTAGTTCCGGGTCAACTGCGACCCCTTTCGGGCGGGAAAATTCTCCAAGGTTGCGACCAATGCTTCCAAACTGGGAGAGAGGCTCTCCCTCAGGGTTGAAGACCTGGATGCGAAAATTAAGGGAATCGGCGACATAGAGTTTGCCTTCGTGATCGACTGTTGCGTAAGTAGGAAAATTAAAAGTGCCTGCTGCCACCCCCCGTTTGCCAATGCTACCCTTTTTTTTACCCAACAGGGAATAGATGAGAACCTGGTGTCCCATCGTATCTACGACGTAGAGTCGTTTCCGCTCGGGATCAAGTGCAATCCCGGAGACCCGTTTAATCTCATCATCGTTCCCAATCGTACGAACCCACTTCCCTGCCTGATCGAAAACAAAGACCCGGTTGAGGTCAGTGTCCGATACATAGAGCTGTTTGTCGTTGTCAATGGCGACCCCGATGGGGCCTTGCAAACGGCCAGTCTGTCCAATTTTAAAAAACTGACGATACTTTTTCTGTGCCGTATCAAAATGGTGCACAACCTGTAAGCCGTTGTCGGCAACATAAACCCCGCCATCGCGGTCAACTGCCACTCCGGAAGGTCGAACGATGTAGGGTGTATTGCCCTCTCCGAAAATAAATCGGACAATTTTTTGAAACCACGACGGACTGATGCCAATATCCGCTGGTTTGTTCCAGGACTGCACATAAGAAATACGTGGGGAGTCTGGTGGTTTCGGCCAGAAAATTGAGGGATTTTCTTCTTTCACAGGTGTTCCGGCACAAGCCGATAAAACAAAAAGAGAGAACAAAATCAATATCAGATGGTAGGGGCGCCCCTTGTGGATGCCCCGTTTTTGCTGGCCTTGTTCACGGCTTCCCTGTTCGTGGCTCTGCTGTCTGTCGCTGCCCCGGTTTTTGTTTTTTTTCGTTCTGTTTTCTGTCATTTCGTTTTTAGTGTAGATCCTTGTTGGTTGGACAATATGCATAGGGCACCCACAAGGGGTGCCCCTACAACCATGATTATGACCAACACTGTCTAGTGTTGGTCATTTTAGGTAAGAGGTCTCTGTTTTCTTAAAATGAGCGACTCATTCTTGCGAAGATGGATTGGCTTTTGTATATGATATCTGCTGATTCGCTTTTCGATAGATCTTCGCTCCAGCGACCATCCAGACTCAAGGAGAACTTTCCGACCTTGTAACCCATTGAAGCTGTTGCTTCAATCGTGTTTCGATCAAGACCGATCAAGCCTTCTGTTCGTTCCTGGGCTGCACGTGTCTCGAAGGTAAAACGTGTGGCGCCCACATAAGTGGTATAACGAAGTTCTTCATAGAAGAGTTGCGAGTCGAGGAAGGCGTCACTCGGGTAGTCCTGGTAGGTCCATCCAGCGGAGAAGACGCCTCCCTGCATGAAGTAGTAGTTGCCACGCGTATCAACCGCAAAAATTTCGTTGGCCGGGCCGAAGCCATCAATTTTTGTCCAGCTTGTCGTCGATTGCAAGAGCAGGCTGTCTTCTGCCCGTAAAATTCCCCGAAAATAACTGGTATTGACATTAAGCTGAACCCGATGTGAGCGCTGGTCATCGACTTCCTGAGTTGCGGGAACCGGCGTGAGCTTGTTGGCATCCGGGATATCAAGACTTCGATTGATGTCATTAAAGGTATAAGCGAGCACAACATGCAACACGCGAATACGGGTATTTTCTACACTGGTCGTGAAGGTATTGGTGAGGTCTGTTGAATCGCCCTGTCCTCCGGTGTCCGAAGACCCGTAGGCGACGGAATAGCTTGTGGTATAACGCAGCACTTCTACTGCGCGGGTATAGTTCATATAGCCCCGATAACGCTGAAAGTTGGTATCAAGATTTGTACCGGCCCCCCTGGTTTTGGTCTCACCGTAAGAGGCTCCAAAACCGGAAGAGAATCCGAAAAATGGTCGATAATTGAGGCTGTAATCTACAAAGGGCGAACTGGTTCTGATTGTGCTGATATCATTTCGAAAGTAGCGCGCACTGACGACCATGTCCAATATTTCTGAGGGACGATAAGATGCACCCCAGCTGACATTCGCCCGCTTCAAGGCAACATTACCGGCAGTATCCGAATAATCAAAGCGTGCATGGGTATCCCATTTAGTTGAAGGTGTGTAAAAAAGTGCCCCGCCCAGTCCTCTTTCCTGAGAAAAAGCGGTGCCGCTGGTATTACCACCTCGGGTCGCCAGACGGAGAAAGGTACTGGCAACCAGGGCAGGTGCCAGCCGACTTTCTGTTGTGAGGTTAAGGGCATTCCCTCTCACCGGTCTGACCGTTCCGTCGCTGAGTAGCGCAACCTTAGATTCATTGAACTGGTATCTTGCGATCAGGGTGGTTTCGCCGATCCGACCGTTTGACTCCAGATTTAAAAAACGGTTGCTTGAATTTGGCAGTCGGTTGGCATCATCCAGGGCCTCTAATTCTGTTTGGCTGTAAGAAAGGGCAATGCGTGGCAGGCGTGGTGTGGTGAGAGACCAACTGCCACCAATAGTTGTGAGTCTGTCTTTGTTCTCACTGATCACCCCATTGTCAAAAGTGTTTGTCCGGTTCACCCGCTGATAATAAATGCTGAGCGGTGAAATATAGGGCAGGAGATTTACAGCTGCTGAATAATCATTAAACTTAAAATCCTGATCATCCTGATTATCCGACTTTGTTTTTTGGCTAAAAAAAGTACCGCTTAAAAGAAAGGTTCCGATTCGGGGGTTGAAGAGTTCGCCAAAATTCCTCAGATTGTAACGTTGTGTGAAATAGCTTGTTTCATCTGTTATCGGATCACCCATGGTACTGTTTTGTTCAGTCTTTGTCTCTCCGTAACTTAGGTCGAGTGAACCGCTCAAGTTGATGAATCGTGCTTCCGCCCATGATGCCTGGGTGAGGAAAAGAAGGAAGAGAATCCCGGCTAAAAAGTTATTTCTCTTTCCCGAATGGAACAACTTCCCTCCTTGACAAAAACTTAAAAAC
>CAZRYI010000135.1:0-1204 GCA_964604255.1 uncultured Nitrospirota bacterium | reverse complement strand
CCGATGCTCGTCAGATAAGCGCGCAGGGCACCATCAACAGCACGACTGGAAATCGGCATTGCATTGACCGAAGCGAGCATTGCCGCATTAGCCTTCACCGGGGTCATCTGAGAGACCAAGGCAATCATCGTGATCAGAATCAGAGCACGCAATGTCCGCGTAGTCTGTTTTACCCTAAGGCAATATCTTTTTTTCGGCAGCTTCATTTTTTGTGACAGCTCAAACAAATCAGGCTACGTTCATTTCTATCTTGTGAGTTTGCACCGGGGCGTGAAGCCATTCGAAGAAACAGTGAGTTGTTGATTGTATGTGCATCAACGGGCGCGGAAAGCGTGGGTTGCCCCCCGGGACGACTCGCTTCATGCGGGTTGTGACATGAAGCGCATTCAATATAGGGGGCATCAGGGCGACTCGGGTCAGAGGCATAAGCCCGGATGCGATCCCGCTTATCAAGCGGAAGGTTCGCGCCATTTGGATTGCGGTCAATCCACATCACACCGCCACTTCCCGGAATGCGGCCGCCTTTTGTTGTAATGTTGGTCAGGATTTCCTTGAATTGTGGATCAATCCGGGGAATTTCCATGCTGATCGGGTGATCATCCCGCAGATCAAAACCCAGGTTCGGAAAGGGTTCCGAGCCAAAGGAGTTGTTCAGTCCACCGCCGAAGGCGTCAAAATAGACAAAACCACCGGCTTCACTATTCCGCAGCCCTTCTCTGAAACTGTTCGAGGAATCAACGGCTGGGCCGGAAAAACTCATACCGATACTGCCACCCGTACCATCCATTGTTTTGTTGTTCTGAAAAAAACCACCTGAGCCGGAACTGTTGATCAAAGCGTCAAAAGCAACCGCGCCGTCATGGCAGGAAAGGCAAGCAAGTGAAACGCCTTTGGGTCGTCCGGGCACACCCATGAGATCCTGGGCATCAAAGTGAGGGCTGTTATAAGGCGTGAAGGACATGGCGTTTGGAAGACGTCGATTCCAGAGCGGCGCGATTCCTTGCACACCGCCGACAGTGCTGCGACCGCCGTGCGGCGTATGGCAGAAGATACAAACTTCTTCGTTGAGTCGTATGTCCCCTTCCGTGCCACGTACCTCGGGGTTTCGCGCACCGCGTAGAGACGTCAGATCGCCCGGTTTAAAATCACTGCCTTCTCCGGCCAGGATATCCGGGTTCGCGGCGAGGTTGTGTTTTGTATGCCG
>CAZRYI010000134.1:0-6086 GCA_964604255.1 uncultured Nitrospirota bacterium | reverse complement strand
CAAAATGACTCAGTACAGGCTGCACAATGTGAATGTAGTCCTGATAGCGCATTTCAATGACCATGCGATGTGTGCCTGCCGCAAAAAAGATGACGGGTTCATGGGACAATGCAAGATCACAATAAACCGGCAAGCCATAAAATCCGCCAAAAGGCGGCATTGCCCCCGCTTCGCAATCGGAAAAACGTTTCTGCATCGCCTCTTCGTCTTCCAGACTGACCTCTCTTTTACCAATGACTTCGGCAAAGCTGTGCAAATCAATCTGGCGATGAGAAGGCAGCACAGCCATCACATCTTCGCCATAACTTTTTACGATGACAACCTTCAGCACTTTGCGCCCAGGCACACGAATGGATTCCGCCAACTCGGAAGCCGTATAGACTTCTTCGTGGGGAATCACCCGGTAGGGTATTTCTTCTTTTTCAAAAAGCAGTTTTAAGCGTTCAAGAATTAAAGGTGCTTTTCCATCCCACTTCTTGAGTTCCCTTAAATTTTTTCCGTTTCGAATCATCCTCGCAAGACGCATGGCCCGACCCCCCTTCTTTTTAATTTCTCAGGCCACCCCGGTAATAAACGGGGTGGCTGTGATCACCGAAACCAACAAGACACTAAGCAGCTTTCTGATAAATCCAGGATGTTTCCTGAACCACGCCCCTATAGTGAAGATCGAAGGTGTTTCGACAGAAGAGATAGCCGATAAACAAAAAGGCCAGAATGCTCCAAAGTCCGTATTCACCAAAACCACCCCATCCACTTGAAACACGTTCAAAGCTGCCCGATGCCGTTATGACCGGTGTCTGCGGTAAAATCTGCGTCATCGGCATACCGCTTTCAGCCGCCATGATGCTCATTGCCAACCTGAAATTCTGCTCATGTTCAAAGGCTCCCGCTGAGCGCAGTGTGGCGAACATCGCGACAGGAATCGCTTCGGTGTTGTTACCTGCAAGCGTTTCGTAAGCCCTTTGTGCCATCAAAGCCCCTGTCCAATTCACCAGGGCTGCGGTCTGGATTTCCTTTCCGATGCCCGCTTGTGCTGCCGAAAGGGCGATGCGGTCGGCCACGCGGTTATTCACATCAATTCTGTAGTCCCCTTGGCCATTCCCCTGGATCATGCTGCCAAGGCGCTCTTGAATCACTGCCGGGCCCCAGATACGGGCCTCCTTTTTTAAAACTTCCGCAACATTCAGAATCGCCATGCCGATTCGCTCCTGCGCCTTCATACCCTCCCATTTCAGGTGAGCCGCCGCCGCAATTCCGCTACCGAGTTCTTCCTGCACAAAAAAGCCCCGACTTGCTCCCGTCTGAATAAATGTTCCAAGGTTTTCCTGAGCCGTTCCGTAATGCTGTTTGAGCTGGGCTGACTGCATGATTTCACGTCCCATCTGCTCTTGAGATTGCCCAAACGCTTGTTTAAAGAACCTGGGCTCCACAGCCTCTGCCGGTACCATCGCCAGCAAAAAAGATAAACCGACGAGCGCCATCATCATTCCTTTTATTTTTGTTGTCACGGTCATGATCCATTCCCCCTTATCACTTTACTTCGTATCATCCTGGCTTCAATTTAAAAGTGTTTGAATGCTTAGAGATAGCAAAGACGGTACCGAGAGTCTTATCAGGATAAAAAGGAATTTTATCTTTAAATATCAGTTACTTGATTGATTTTTAATGCTCGTCTTGAGACAAAAAAGTGTGGCATTATGCTACGGTTCGGGGAGAAAACAGACCTTGAGCAGGCCGCTTGGTCGGGAGATATTTTAGAACGCTACCCTGGTCAAGACTTGATCATCTGAATCAGGGCGTGTAAAAGGTGCGGGAAACTTTCGCTGTATTGAAGCATTCATCATTGGATTGGGTTCTATGACTTTCTTCCAGTATTACCAGGAAACGCTTGCAGTCATCGCCGGTTTTGGACTCATTGCCCTGGCTTCAAAAGAAATTGGCCGCTTTTTTGTCAAAATAAAACTACCCCTGGTCAGTGGTTTTTTATTTACAGGCATTTTAGCCGGGCCTTCTGTGCTTGCGCTGCTTCCAGTTGACGCCGCAAGCGGTTTGCGTTTTGTCGATGAGGTCTCACTTGCTTTTATTGCTTTTGCCGCTGGCAGCGAACTGCATATGAAGAAACTACGCAGCCGATTAAAAAGCATCATCTGTACTATTTCAGGACTTGTTATCGTTACTTTTATCCTCGGCAGCCTGACCATGTTTATGCTCTGCGATTATGTCCCCTTCACAAAAGACATGCCGACAGCCAGTCGCGTCGCAATCTCTATTTTAGCCGGGGTCATCCTGGTTGCACGCTCCCCTTCTTCTGCCATTGCCATCATTCATGAACTCCGGGCACGCGGACCTTTTACGCAAACCATCTTAGGTGTGACAGTACTGGGGGACATTGTTGTTATTATTTTCTTTGCCATCAACACTTCCATCGCCGATGGACTTTTGACGCAAATGGGTTTCAACCTCGGCTTCATTTTAGTGGTATTGGCCGAATTAGTGATTTCACTGGTGATCGGCTTATTGCTTGGACGACTCCTGCAAATCATTATCTCTCAAAAATATGCACGATCCGTCACAACCCTCCTGGTATTGGTTTTGGGTTACAGTGTATTTTTTCTGACTGATTTAGTGCAGCACCAAAGCCACACTCTATTAAGCTTTGAAGTGTTATTGGAACCGCTATTCATTTGCATGGTTGCGGGGTATTTACTCACCAACCACAGCAAGTATCGCCGTGAATTCATGACGATACTGCACAACATTGGCCCCCCCATCTACACCGCTTTTTTCACCCTCACCGGGGCCTCACTGCTCCTGGGCGATTTGGCCGACACCTGGCTCGTCGCACTGGCCCTCTTTGGTGTGCGCTTGATCGGCATCATGCTGGGTGCTTTTATCGGTGGTACTGTGGCCGGTGACCCAATGTCGCATAAAAAGGTGAGTTGGATGGCCTACATGACACAAGCGGGCATCAGCCTGGCTTTGGCAAAAGATGTCGCCGTCGCCTTTCCTGAATGGGGCGCCGCCTTTGCGAGTCTGATGATTTCCGTCATCGTGCTCAATCAGATTATTGGCCCCCCCTTGTTTAAATGGGCAATCCAACTAGCAGGGGAAGTCCGCCCACACGAAGACGACGACCAGTTGTCCTTTAAATTGCCTTCGACTTTGTGAGCTTAGAGACCGAATTTTTGTTTTAGGAAGAGATAAAGCAAAGAGATGACGCTCATGAGAACGACTGTGATGAGGGTGTAGATCAGGACGCGCAGTTTGTTTCGGACTTCTTTTTCGATTTGTTCATCAATGATTTTTTCAATTTCAAGTATTTTGGTATCGACTTTCGCTTCCAACAAAACCATCTGCTCAGCCATAAACTGCTCGGCTTCTGATCGCGCCTTTGAGACAAAGGCTTCCTGCTTTTTATCAATGTATGCGTCGGTTTTTCGCTGAACTGTTTTTTTTGCCTCATCAACCGGGTTTCCCCCTGCCAGGGGACTTAAAATTTCTCCGAGTTTTGAAATAAAGCTCATCTTAATTTTCCCAACTTAGTAGCGCAAACATCAAAATGCCCTGTATTGATAGTAACGCGATAATCGTGGCACATTCCATTCTGATTGTGCGGGAGCGTAATTGAAGCAGTTTCAAGAGGACTAATTTCTGTACAAACCTTGGAAGCTGACGATACCAGAGTACTGAGTCGATCACATCGTAGATGACAAACCCGAAAAAAAGGACTGCCAGTAAAAGCCGGGAGGCAAAGTATGGATCAAAGACATTCATTCATTTAGGTGGTTTCAAGCATTTGGGTAGTTTCAAGCATTTGCATGATTTCAGGGTGAAGTCGAGAAATCGATTTCCGGACCCACCGGCACAATTTGTGTCGGATTGATGTCAGTATGCGTGATGTAATAATGCCGTTTGATGTGGTCGAAGTTAACCGTTTCTGCAATACCATCGTACTGATAAAGTTTTCTCAGGTAGGCATCCAAATTAGGATAATCGATAATACGGCGGATATTGCACTTAAAATGTCCGTGGTAGACCGCATCGAAACGAATGAGGGTTGGAAAGAGTTTCCAGTCGGCCTCCGTCATTTGATCCCCGACCAGGTAGGCTTGCGAGGCAAGGTGTTTGTCCAGATGATCCAGGGCTGCAAAGAGCTCCTGCACGGCAGATTCATAGGCAGCCTGCTTTGTGGCAAAACCCGCGCGATACACCCCGTTATTGATGTTGGGATAAACAAAATCGTTCATGGCATCAATTTCAGATCTCAGGGCTTGCGGATAGAAATCAAGTTCACTGTCGGTGTAGTCCACAAAGGCACTGTTGAACATGCGCATGATGTCGTCTTCAGAATTATTGACGATGCACTTCCGCTTTTTATCCCAGAGAACCGGCACCGTCACCCGGTCAGTAAAACCGGAATCACTTGCCAGATAGGCTTCGCTTAAAAACTGAAAACCATTGATGGGATCCGGGGAATGGCCAGCACCTTCTCGAAAGGCCCAGCCCTCATCATCTCGAATCGGATCAACGACCGTCATGCCGATGAGCGATTCCAGTTTTTTGAGCTTACGGAAGATGATCGTGCGATGCGCCCAGGGACAGGCAAGCGAAACATAGAGATGGTAGCGCCCTGCCTCCGCCGGAAAATCTGAGTCGGGGTCTGGTGTTACCCAGTGTCGGAACTGATCTTCCTGGCGTTCAAATTCGCCCGAGGTATTCACCTCATCTTCAAAATCAATCATGATGACATTGCCTCTACAACTTCTTAAGATCGGATTTACGTTGGTTTTTTTCTTGTCGCTGGGCCGTTGTTTCATTATGAAAATGTTGGCTAATGGCTGTCCAGGTATGGAAAACATCTTCCATGATCCCTTTTGAATCGGTTGTGGAGCCTTTTTGCATGTGAACCAGCTTTGCTGTAAAAAGTGCGTTAGTTAGTATCGCTGCGAGGAGCTTGTTTTTGTCCAGGTCGTCCCCTCGTAATGTCGATTTATCTCCCATTTTTTCCTCCATAAAATATGCCGAATCAAGTGCCAATCCAAGACTAACAATACCAGACTTGATAACGAATGCAAGACGATTTTTATTGAAAAAATACTAGGCAAGCCAGTCGGGAGTCGGCAAGCCTTCTCCTCGTAAAAACTCAGGATTATAGAGTTTGCTCTGGTAGCGTGTGCCATGATCGGCCAATATGGTAACAATGGTGTGGCCCGGCCCCAGGCGTTTTGCCAGGCGAACGGCACCCGCAATGTTCATGCCCGAAGAACCGCCTAAACACAGACCTTCGTTTTTCAATAAATCAAACAAATAAGGCAAGGCTTCATCGTCTGGAATTTGATAGGCTTCGTCGATTTCTGCCCCGACCAGATTTTCCGTGACCCGACTCTGGCCAATGCCTTCAGCGATGGAGTCGCCTTCAGAACGCAATTCCCCATCTTTATAATAATGGTAGAGTGCCGCACCCATGGGGTCGGAAAGCGCGATAATGACCTTCGGATTTTTTTTCTTAAGCGCCGCGCCGACACCGGCCAGTGTGCCGCCGGTACCAACAGCACAGTTGAAGGCGTCGATTTTCCCCTCGGTTTGCTGCCAGATTTCGGCACCAGTGGTTTTAGTATGGAAGTCCCGATTGGCGACATTGTCAAACTGTCTGGCCCAAATGGCCGAACCGGGATCTTTTTCATTGAGTTCGTCTGCCAGGCGTCCCGCAATATGGACAAAGTGATTGGGTGTTGAATAAGCGGCCTCCGGCACCAATCTTACTTCCGCCCCGAAAAGCCGTAAGGCATCAATTTTTTCGGGGCTTTGTGTTTCCGGGATGACAATAATTGTGCGATAGCCCAGAATTTTTGCAATTAAAGAAAGACCGATACCGGTATTACCAGCAGTACCTT
This sequence comes from uncultured Nitrospirota bacterium, assembly GCA_964604255.1. Taxonomy (GTDB): domain Bacteria; phylum Nitrospirota; class Nitrospiria; order SBBL01; family JAADHI01; genus JAJDBU01. The sequence continues at coordinate 192 of CAZRYI010000134.1, read as the reverse complement.
CGACAATGGTGCCGCCTTTTTTGAGCAGACCTTTTTTCTCGGCATCACGAACAATGCCCAGAGCCGTGCGATCTTTGATGGATCCACCCGGATTCAAAAATTCCGCCTTGCCGAGAATCTCACAGCCGGTCGCCTCTGAAACCGCATTCAAGCGAATCAGAGGGGTGTTGCCAATTAAATCAATTGCGTTAC
>CAZRYI010000133.1:0-6086 GCA_964604255.1 uncultured Nitrospirota bacterium | reverse complement strand
CCGAGTGTTTCCAAAATACTGAGATCGCCGACAGTGATCTCTTCAATTTTCAAAGCATAATGCCATCGTGCTATCCCGCCAAACTGAATTTTTTTCTCTCGCAAAACCACTGCGCGTCCTTCAATGTTTTGTGTAACAAGATCAATTGTGAATACCAGTACTTCGTTTAAGGGCAGGGTTTCTGCACAAAGGATCGATTGTCCCGATTCGCTGATATCTTCGCTCACGCCCAGCACTTCGCAAGGGCCGCTGGCAGTTGAAAATCGATAGGAAATCGGCAGATGAATGGACCAACGCTTTTTACCACGCGTGTCCGCCCGAAGCAGGTTTTCGGAGCGATCAAAAAGTGTCTCATCGGGATTCAATCGAGATAGAAAACTCGGGACGGCAAAATCGAAACTGTATTTTATGAGCGCATAACGATCATCCCTTTGCAAATCAATGAACTTTGTATTCAAATAATAAAAACCTGAAACGCCTTTTTCTGCTGTCTCCGCTGCAATGACAAGCGCTCGGATGACGATGGCTTGTTTTTCTAAAACCAGGGTGACTTCAAGGATCTCTCCACATTTAACGGAAAAAGGGGAAAGCAGAGAAGCCCCGTATTCATGGCAATCCCGCACCAGTCCAACCCGATTTGCTTCCGCCAAAGGTGCTGATAAAGCCTCAATCCCTTCGATAGCATCAGAGCGATTGACGGTGATCAAGCAGGGCACAAAAAACCAGAAGCGAAAATCACGCCGTCGCTGCACCTTTTTTTGGCTGAAGCGCAATATCCCCATTGCATAGCCCGCAATACAGAGCGCCCAGAACAGGTTGGCAAAAAAAGCGGCGGTGTCCAAATCGCCAATCCAAAGGTAACGGAAAATGCCAATACTTGCACCAACTGCGTTCATTAAAAAAATGGATAATTGCGGTAGCAATAGGCGAAAAGTCGCATTCTCCCCGCTTGCTTTGGGTGTGACCTTAAAACGCAGGCCCCTCCCTCGAATCAGGGCGGTAGTGGATCGAATGAAAATAAAGACTTTCGCAATGTTGTATTGCTCATCGACCAGGAAAGAGCCTTTTCCCCGTGCCATCAAAAAATGGGCGAGCACAAAGAGGATGAAATAGGGCAGGAAATGGATCATGAAAAGCGCGTTAAAAGAAACAATCGGCAGCACACCGGTCAAAAAATAAAGCATTGGAATGCTGTAAAAAACGAGTTTTTGAAAACCATCGAAATAAGTGGTCATTGCGGAGGAATACGCAAGGCGCTGTTTGAAATTTAAACCCTTGATCCAGAAAGGGTTGTCTCGATGAAAAAAGAGCTGCATTGAGCCTTCCCCCCACCGCAAACGCTGAATCTGAAAAGGCACAAAGGTTTCAGGTGCCAGTCCGTAAGCAAGGCTTTTATTGTGAAAGAAGGAGCGATAGCCTTTGGCATGAAGTCGGATAGAGGTGTGCATATCCTCGGTGACGGTTTCTTCCGTAATGCCACCAATGGACTCCAACGCGCTTCGCCGAAAAATGGCAGAGCTGCCACACCAGATAGCGGCATTCCAGTGGTCTTTTCCCGCTTGAATCACGGAAAAAAAGAGCCGTTGTTCCTCCCAGATTCGTTTGCGTTTTAAGTCAAGACGGTGCTGATAAGAATCGGTATTGTAAAAATCCTGTGGTGTCTGAACAAAAGCCAGTTTTTCATCAACAAAGTAGCCGGTCAATGCCTCTAGAAATTGAGGCTGCGGCACATGATCGGCGTCAAAGACCGCGACAAATTCTCCGTTTGTTTGACGCAAGGCATTGTTCAGATTACCCGCCTTCGCGCTGGTATTTTCTTTTCGGGTGATATAAATGCAGCCCAGTTCTTTGGCCAAGGCTGCGACTTCAGGGCGATTACCGTCATCCAGAATATAGGTGGTATGCGGCATGTGCATCGCGACGCAGCCGTAGGCTGTTTTACGAATGATGCCAATGGATTCATTGTAAGTCGTGATAAAAACGTCAATGCTGCGCCCATAAATGGGAGGAAGCGATTGGCGTTCCGTCAGTCGCCAGACCGTGAAAAAATGGATGGAGGCGACGATGATGCCGTAGAGTTCCGCCACAAAAAGTGGCAGACCGCTCCACCAACCTTCCCAGTTAATGGTATTTGTCCCACGCCAGTAAATGTAATAAAAGGCTACAGGAACCGCGATACAGACTACGACGCGGGAGAAAAATGCTTCTCGTGCCGTGTGGCGCGCAAGCTGTTTACCTTGCTGACGGCGCAGATATAAAAGCGTAAAAAGCCAGAGCAGGATTGCGGGAGAGATTCCGAGTAAAAAGTAGAATACCGTGTTTTGCAGTGTTTGCGGCACTTAGCGAACACCTAGGGGGCAGGTCTGAATAGGAGGGTTTGCTTCCGGGAACTTCAGATGTTTATCCAAAAAAACAAGCACCTCGCATTTCACAAACAAGAGCAATAGAAAAAATACAAGCTTTATGACTATCTTAAATTCCTATTGGAGATTCAAGTTTAAAACATGGCTTGATTTTCAACTGCCTTCATGACCGCTTTCCCTGCTGCAATGTGCAAAATGCAATTCCCAAACCTTTAATTTTGGGCGTTTTCTTATCTCTTGACAGGCCGGGCGGACTCTTTTATCGTCAGGCCAATTGAAAAACAAACAGGCTTCAAACCTGAACCATCAATGGAGGCACAATGCGATATATGCAGAGTAAACAATCGGGGCTGTTCATTTGGAGTGTCTTTTTTTATTTGCTTTTAAGCGCCCTTCCGGCCTATGCCGAAACTGAATCCGATAAAAAACAAATCATGATTGATGGCAAAGAAAGCGGGGCCTACTTGCCGCTGCTCGAAAAAACAAGTAGCAGAATGCTACCGCTTGATCCGACAACAAAACTTTATGTGAAAGAAGTCAAAGACAAGCTGTTTGTGGTGAGTGACGGCGTTTACCAATCGGCTTTTTTAAGTACTGGTAAAGGTGTGATTGTTTTTGATGCGCCTGCGCGTTACGGCTTAAAACTGCCGGAAATCATCAAAACACATCTCCCTAATGAAGCAATCCGCTACCTGGTTTATAGCCATGCTCACAAAGATCATATTGGTGGATCAGGTGGATTTAAGGGGATCGAAGGTTTACAGGTTGTCGCGCATCAGGATGTCGCATCGTCCATTATTCGCCGAAAAGACCATCATGAGATTTTGCTTCCCGAAATCATCTTCAAAGAAAAATACACACTGTCACTCGGCTCAGAAGGTGTTGAACTCATTGATCATGGCAGCTTTCATTCTTCGGCTGGCGACATTTTTATTTACTTACCGAAACAAAATTTTTTAATGGTGATTGATGCGCTTGAACCGGGTTATGTGCCTTTTAAACATTTTGGTAAAACGGCTAATTTTGATCAATACAAAATAATTTTTAAAACAATACTCAGTTACGATTTTGAATTGATCTTAGCCGGTCATCTCAACATTCTCGGCAATCGTCAGGATGTCATTGACACACAAAAATACATCGAAGATGTGCAAGATATTTCAGCGAAAGTCATCGAAACAACCCCCATCGGCCCACTGTTTGGTGAAATTTTTGCTGAACTGAATCGCAGCGACAATACTTTTTTAGCCTTCAGTTACGCCCTTGAAACCCTCGCAAAAAAATGCGCAATCCAAGTCATCGAAAAATGGAAAGACCGACTATCAGCCGTCGATATCTGGGCAAAAAGCCACTGCGAAACCGTGCAGGGCGTTTTAATGACGCATTAAATCGAGAGACTGAGCGGTTTAATTTCATGCACTAAGATTAAAGCTGCTTGACATCCTGTTTTAATACCTTGATTAAAGCCTCAATTTCCGAGCGAATACGGGTCTCGCTTTGTCCTTCTTTTGCGATACCTTGAACCATTTTCCTGATTTTATCCAGGGCCTGATCATGGGCCATCGCACGCTCTTTTCCCAGGGTTTCTGCAATAGCCAAACGCAGGCCGGATGCGACGTAGAGACGAGACATGACCTTCATCACTTTTGTTGCGGCTGAAGTCATGCGTTTATTCTTCCAGCGAGACAGTGACTGATTGAGTTTGTCTTCAATGTCTTTAACGATTATTCCCCAATCGTGTTGTTCCTCAAGTGACTGTTTGACAGTGGTTTTTGCCTTGAGTGCAAGCGTCAATGTCAGTGTTTCCGATGCAATCAAAATCTCTTGTTGATTCGCCTTCAGTTCTTCTTCATTTAGGCTCGGATGCCATACTGCCAACTGGTATTTCCCAGGGGGAATATTGGGAATGTTGTACCGTCCTTGAACATCGCTTACTTTCGCCAAGTGCGTGGGAACAACATAGATCGACATCGTCATCTTGGGGTGAAATTCACACTCTAATTTGACATGGCCCGGATTTTTCAAGACGACTTCGGCTGAGGTGCCTGGAAAATGTTGCCCCAAATCAAAGGGGTTTGACTTGCTGCGAGATCGAATATTGTGAGTGATGCCATCTTTATTTAGAAAACCAATGTTAGAGCCAACTGACACAGCAAGAAAAGTTTTATCGAACTCCATATTTCTCTGAATGATGACATTTTGTGTGGTCTCAATCGGGAGACTTTTGTCTTTGGAGAGCAGATAAACGACAGCATTTTTTGTTTTTTCCCCGTTGATGCTCAGTGTCCCTTTTAAGGTTCCGAGTTTTTCAGCAAAAGAGAGTGCAGGTAGGGTCAGGATCACCATGAGAAACAGGCTTAAAATAATTTTTTTCCTCGGAACATTTTTAAAAAAAGACACTGTGAATCGTATGTTTTTCATTTCTTCGTACCTTTCAAAAAGTGCTTGTTTGTGGGGTTTAAGCCTATTTCCGCTCATTCTGTTCTATAAAATGGGCAGGAGATATTATTCAATAACTCTATGGCTGTCAAACTCTGGGAAGATATTTTGAGCTTTGGTCGTAGACGATGACTTCAAATATTGTGCTGTTGCCAGACAGAAGGTATCCACTCGAGCCATCAATCCAATCGAACAGACGCCTAACACAGGTTCCACATTTCTGGACTGGCCTCGACTTCAGGTTTGCCTCAATAAGCTTTCATCTGAGCATCGTCTTTAGTCCTAGATTGATTTGAGTCTTAAAAAGGTCTAAAATTAGGTCTTAATTTTAATTGTTTATGGAGATTGTTATGAAACAGGTTTTTGCCTATTGTTCTGCAAGTATCTCTGAACTAAAGAAAAACCCAACAGCCCTGTTAAATGAAGCCGAAGGGGCTCCTGTTGCTATTTTAAATCACAACAAACCCACTGCCTATTTAATCCCAGCAGATACCTATGAGTGGATGATGGATATTCTAGATGACTATGAGCTGGGAAAGTTTGTAAAAGATCGGAGAAAAGACTTGGGGAATGCTGTTGCGGTGGAGCTTGATAATTTATAGTCTCAAGTTTCTTCCGATTGTTTTAAAAGAATGGAAAAAACTGCCGCCACCTCTTCAAGAACAATTCAAAAAGAAATTGAAAGAACGGCTGCAAAACCCTCATGTTCCAGCAAGCAGACTCAGGGGTTTTGATAACGTTTATAAAATTAAACTACGGTCAGCCGGATGCAGATTGGTATATGAGGTTTCTGATCAGCATCAGATCGTATATGTCCTTGCGATTGGAAAAAGGGAACGAAGAAACGTGTACAAAAAAGCTCACAACCGAAAAAAAGGCTAATGTCGCTGAACCCAACTTGTGTAACGCTTGCGTAAATTTAGGGTCGTGGGTACGCTGGTCAGAGAACAGGAGGGAGACTAGATGAAAAAAGTTATTATTCTATTGTCACTTCTCGTACTATTTTTTGCTGATAATGTCTTGGCTTATCCTGGGATGTCTTTAAAAGGGAACGGACTAAGTTTTGGTAATATTCGAGGAGAAGGAGGTATTGTCGATGGCATTAGCCTTACTCTTGGTAATTCTGAGCCTAGGTTTGATGAGATAAACGGCCTTTCCTTGTCATTTTGGAGGATCGCACATCGGATTAATGGGATATCTGTTAGTCCTTTCTATGCAGGATCAGAAAGTAATATAAAGGGCTTGGTTCTTAGTCCTCTTGTCGCTCACCCAAGGAAACTGGAG
>CAZRYI010000132.1:0-6100 GCA_964604255.1 uncultured Nitrospirota bacterium | reverse complement strand
TGTTGTCGAAAAACGCAGTGATTTTGAACGGGAACGAGAAAAACTACTGGTTCAGGTTTCCTCAATGGAACAGGAACTTCGGGAACTCCGTCGCTCACGTTCCCAGCTCGATCAGGCTTTTAAGCAGAACGAAAAACTGACTGCCGCCCTGATGGAAGCGAAAGATCGCATTGAAATCCTACGACAGGAAATCGAAAAGCTCACCGCACCTCCCGCAAGTTATGCCATTTTTTCAGGTGCAAATAAAGATGGCACGGTCAATATCTATGCCGCCGGGCGAAAAATGAAGGTCAACGTCCACCCAAACATTTCAATTAAATCTTTAAAAAGAGGGCAAGAGTTGGTGCTCAATGAGGCCCTGAATGCAATCGAGGCCTGTGGTTTTGATCCTCAAGGCGAAGTTGTTCGTGTTAAAGATCTGCTCGAAAATCATCGGGCAGTCGTGACACTTCGTGGCGAAGAAGAACTCGTGGTTGAATTAGCTGAGCCGCTAATGAACGAACGTCTTTCAGTGGGCGATCACCTCCTGCTAGATGCGCGCTCCGGTTATGTCCTTGAAAAACTGCCAAAATCTGAAGTTGAAGAGGTTGTGTTAGAAGAGATCCCCGATATCAGCTACGAGAATATCGGTGGCCTCGACAGCCAAATTGAATTGGTGAGAGATGCCGTCGAGCTTCCTTTTCTCCATCCTGATCTATTTTCAGAACATAAATTGCTCCCTCCAAAAGGGGTGCTGCTCTATGGCCCGCCAGGCTGTGGCAAGACCTTGATCGCAAAAGCGGTTGCCGCTTCCATTTCAAAAAAACTTGGAAGTCGATCCGGTCGGGAAAAACGCTCCTTCTTTCTCCACGTTAAAGGCCCTGAACTCCTTAACAAGTACGTCGGAGAGAGCGAACGACAGATTCGTGAAGTCTTCAAAAAGGCGAAAAATCGCGCCGAAGCAGGCCATCCGGTCATAGTCTTTTTTGATGAAATGGACAGTCTTTTCCGAACCCGTGGCACCGGCGTTTCTTCTGACATGGAATCCACGATTGTGCCTCAGTTTTTAGCAGAAATTGATGGGGTTGAATCTCTCAGAAACGTCATCGTGATTGGCGCAACCAACAGGCAGGATCTGCTTGATCCGGCCATTCTACGTGCCGGTCGTCTTGATATTAAAATTAAGATCGAACGCCCTGGCAAAGAAGGCGCCTTCGCAATCTTCCGGAAATATCTCACTGACGATTTGCCCTTCCATCCTGAAGCACTTGAAGCAGTGGGTGGCGACAAACAAAAGGCCGTTGAAAAAATTATTTCAGAAGCAGTCGAAGAGATGTATTCGACCCGCGAAGACAATGAGTTTTTGGAAGTCACCTATGCCAATAGCGAAAAAGAAATCTTTTATTTTAAAGATTTTTCAAGCGGGGCCATGATCGAAGGTATTGTCTCACGGGCAAAAAAATACGCCATCAAACGGGTGCTTGATAAGGGCATCAAGGGCCTGAAAAATGGCGATTTTATACAAGCGATTCGCGACGAGTTCAAAGAAAATGAAGATCTCCCCAATACGACCAATCCCGATGACTGGGCGAAGATTGCTGGCAAAAAAAGCGAAAAAATCGTTCACGTGAGAACCATTGCGGGGCGATCAACGGTCGATTCCCGGAAGATTGAAACTGTAACGACAGGACACTATTTATAGGATTTATTACAGTTCACATTTTGACGATGGCAGCGGCCCACGGAAGGACTTTCAACGATGAAGATCATTCTAGGCACTGAGACCGAGTTTGGCATTACCACCAAACAGCCCAAAGGTTCAGACCATGTCTCAAGCGCAATTGCCTTGGTGAACAACTACCCCGACCTGCCCGCCCCCGAATGTCTTTGGGACTACGAAAACGAAAATCCCCTCTTGGATGCCAGAGGCTTTGAAGCCGATGGCGAACGCGAACGCCCCGGCAGTAGCTACAACCGACTGCTCAATAAACTGCTGCCAAATGGGGGGCGACTCTATGTGGATGGGGCCCATCCCGAATATTCAACACCTGAATGTGCCAGCCCGCTTGATCTCATCGCTTACGAAAAATGTGGCGAAGCCATTCTTGAGTTGGCCTTGAAACAATGCCGGTCACTTGAGCAGGGCGCCATGAATCTCGGCATCTACAAGAACAATAGCGACGGCAAGGGCAACAGCTACGGTTATCACGAAAACTACCTCGTTTCACGTCAACTACCCTTTAAAAAATTGGTGCAACAACTCACGCCCTTTCTCGTCACCCGCCAAATCTTTTGCGGGTCTGGAAAAGTCGGTGCTGAGAACCGAACAGAACCGTGCCACTATCAACTGTCACAACGCGCCGATTTTTTTGAAACGCTGGTTGATCTCAATACCATGGTCAAGCGACCCATTATCAATACGCGGGATGAGCCTCATGCAGATCGTGAGCAATATCGCAGGCTGCATGTTATCGTCGGCGATACCAATATGGCCGAAGTCTCCACCTATTTAAAGGTCGGCACGATGTCCCTTGTTTTGACGATGTTGGAAGCAGGTGTTGAAGTGAAGGGTGTCGATCTGGATGATCCGGTCAGGAGCATGAAGGCGATTTCGCGAGACCTGAGCCTCAAGAAAAAGGTCAAGCTGGATTGTGGCGAAAAGTGGCTTGCAAGCGAAATTCAGCGGGCCTATCTTGAAGCTGCGGAAAGGCATTTTTTAGACGGCACGGATTCAGCAGCCCCACACACAATTGACCTGCTTAGGCGCTGGCGTTCCGTTTTGGATCGACTTGAAGAAGACCCGATGCTGTTATCTCGTGAAGTGGATTGGGTGATCAAAAAATCCCTAATCGAATCCTTTATGGATCGTAAAGGTTGTGATTGGGGCGATGCCCGTATCTCTTTGATGAACCTGCAATATCACAATGTTGAACGCAATAAAGGACTCTTCTTTTCGCTAGAGCGGGGAGGATATGTCGAAACGCTGGTCACACCCGAACAATTGACTAAAGCCCGGCAGTTTCCGCCTTTAGAAACACGGGCCTATTTTCGGGGAAGCTGTATTCGGAAATTCCACAAAGAAATCTACGCGGCGAGTTGGACCACTATTTTATTTAATGCCGGTGCCGGAAAAGTTAAAAAAGTGCCGCTGAGCAATCCCTGGAAGGGCGGGCAAGCACTGGTCGGCCAGCTGATTGAGGATTCCGATACCGTGGAAGCCTTATTAGAAAAACTGGGCACATGAGGATGATCTTATGAAAAAACAAGAAAAAAGGACTGAAGAAAAAAAGAAATCGGCAGCAAAAGAAGAAGTGGCTGAGGCCAATGCCGAGGTGGTTGAAAAAGGAAAAAAGATCAAAGAAGACATCGACAAAATCATGGATGAAATTGATGATGTCCTGGAGGAAAATGCTGAAGAGTTTGTCAAAAACTATGTGCAAAAAGGAGGAGAATAGTGGATGTATTTCCCCTGGATGACCCCGGTTCCAGCTTCTACCAGCTATTAAAAACACAACACCCCGAACTCAGTTCGCTTCCTCGGAACAACAATGAGGTTCTGTTCAGGCAGGCAAAGCAAACACAGCGACTTCCTTATGATCTTTCAGATCGCATCCCTCACGGCACAACGATTCTGGCCTTGCAATATCAGGATGGCGTTGTGATTGCGGGTGATCGTCGCGCCACCGAGGGGCATCAAATTTCCGAACGACGCATCCAAAAAGTGCATCAGTGCGATGCCCTTTCAGCTATTGCAATTGCAGGTGCGGCAGGGCCTTGCCTTGATATGATTCGTCTCTTCCAGGTCGAATTAGAGCACTATGAAAAATTAGAGGGCGAAGGTCTTTCGATGGAAGGCAAGGCCAACAAACTGTCCCAAATGATCCGGGGCAATCTGCCGATGGCCATGCAGGGTTTGGTGGTAATCCCAATTTTTGTCGGTTATGACATCTTGAGAAAACGCGGTCGAATTTTTAAATATGACATCGCAGGTGGAAAATACGAGGAGGCCGATTATTATGCCATCGGCTCCGGTGGAAAAGACGCGCGTGGCACCATGAACAAAATTTTTAAAGCCGATTTAGAAAAAGACGCCGCGGTTCATGTTGCGCTGGAAGCCATTTATGACGCCGCAGAAGCGGATGCGGGTACCGGTGGTCCCGACTTGATCCGGGGAATCTATCCAAACGTGAAAGTGATCTCCACACAAGGCGTCGAAGATGTGTCGGACGATGCCATCAAGACAGCCTATCAAGACATCATTCCACCCGCACAAGTCAGCACATCAGGAGGATAAAAAACAATGGCGACGCCCTACTACGTTTCTCCCGAACAGTTGATGCAGGACAAAGCGAGCTATGCCAAAAAGGGGATTTCCCGAGGTAAATCGACCGTCGCAATGGAATATGAAGACGGCATTCTCCTGCTTGCCGACAACGCCAGTTCCCTCAATAAAATCTCAGAAGTCTATGACAAAATCGCCTTTGCCGCCGCTGGAAAATACAGTGAGTTTGAAAACCTCCGAAAAGCAGGCATCCGCCATGCCGACATGAAAGGCTATCTCTATAGTCGGGAAGATGTGACTGCCCGTTCTCTTGCTAACGCCTATTCCCAAACCATTGGCACGGTTTTCAGTCAGGAAACCAAGCCCCTGGAAGTCGAGATCCTTGTTGTGCAAGTGGGCGAAAGACATGAAAAAAATGAAATCTACCGTATCCAGTTTGACGGCAGCATCATTGATAAAAAATCCTTCACCGTCGTCGGAGGAAAAGCCGAACCCCTTTCAAAGGCCCTCAAAAAACGCTACGAACTGACGAGCCTGGAAAATGCCTTACGGATCTGTGTTGATGCAATGGAAGAAGGTTACGAACAAAAGATCGTCGCCGAAAACCTGGAAGCCGCCGTGCTGGATCGCCAACAACAAGGTCGCCGTTTCCGAAGACTCCCCCTGGATGAACTCAAGTCCTATTTGAATAAAACATAACAACGCTTGTCAGTTTCCGGTTCACGGTTCACAGTTAAGCGGAAATCAAATCTATGAAAAACCGTATCTTTGGAATCGAAACCGAATATGGCCTCATCTTTATTCCGCACGGGAAGGTCTATCTTCCGATGGAAAAGATTTTAGGCTACGTTTTTGAAGGACTGATTCCAAACAGTTGGCCTTCCAACGCCTTCTTAAGTAACGGTGCCCGATTTTATCAAGACACCGGCTGTCATCCCGAATATGCAACGCCGGAATGTGACCGGGTTTTCGATGTCGTCGTGCATGACAAAGCTGGAGAGCGCCTACTCGAAAAATGTCTGCCTGTTGCCCAGGCGCGTTTGAAAGAAGAAGGTCTTTCGGGAGACATCTACATTTATAAAAACAATACTGATTCGATGGGCAATACCTACGGCTGTCACGAAAACTATCTGATGCGCCGCGACATCGACTTTTGGAAAGTCACCGAACAGCTCATTCCCTTTTTTGTGACACGACAAATCTACACCGGTGCAGGAAAAGTACTGAAGGTCTCCGGTCGCAGTCATTATTTTATTTCGCAGCGCGCCCAGCATATTCATGAAAAAACCTCCTCTTCAACCACCTCCTCACGGAGCATCATCAATACGCGCGACGAACCTCATGCTGATGCTGAAAAATATCGCAGGCTGCACATCATCGTTGGCGATTCCAACATGTCCGAATATTCAAGTTATCTCAAAGTCGGCACCACGGCGCTTGTGCTGGCGATGCTCGAAAATGGCTACCGTGTCACCGGCGTGGATCTCGAAGATCCGGTAAAAGCCATGCGTGAAATCTCGCGAGACCTCACCCTGAAAAAAAGGCTGCGTTTAGAGAAGGGGAAAGAACGCACGGCCATTGAAATTCAACGGCTTTATCTTGCAAAAGCAAAAGAATACCTGGCTTCAGAAGACGACGAAGATCCGGTCAGTCGAGATATTCTGGAACGATGGGAATATGTCCTGGATGAACTCGAAGAAGACCCAACACGGCTCGACCGGGAGATCGACTGGATCACCAAAAAAGGTTTAATCGACTCCTACATGAAGAAAAAAGGTTGTGATCTGGATGACCCCCGTGTTGCCATGATGGATCTGCAATACCACGACATCAATCAGG
>CAZRYI010000131.1:0-6108 GCA_964604255.1 uncultured Nitrospirota bacterium | reverse complement strand
ATGACACCGAGATGACGCAAGACACCACCCTTATGGATGCCGTGCAAATGATGCGCGGTGCAAAAGGGACAGCCGTTACGCTCACGGTTGAGCGTAAATCAGAATCAAAACCGCTTGTTTTTACGTTGATCAGAGCCATTATCCGAATCAACAGTGTGAAATCGAAGGTGATTGAGGCGGGTATTGGCTATATCCAACTGACCCAGTTTCAAGAACATTCGGCGCGGGATATGTCGAAGGCCATCTCAAGTCTTCTGGACGAAAATATTCACTCCCTCATCCTTGATCTTAGAAATAATCCCGGCGGACTCTTAAATGCCGCTGTCAATATTTCGGATCAGTTTTTGGAAAGTGGGAAATTGATTGTCTCAATCAAGTCTCGTGATGGTAAAAAAGATGAATACACCGCAAGCCGCAATAGTGACCTGGATGGCATCCCGATCATTGTAATCGTCAATGAAGGCAGTGCCAGCGCTTCGGAAATTGTCGCCGGGGCCTTGCAGGACTGGGATCGCGCCGTTGTGATCGGAATGCAGACTTTTGGAAAAGGCTCTGTGCAAACCATTCTTCCTCTTTCGGACGGTTCTGCGCTACGCTTGACCACGGCGAAGTATTACACGCCAAGTGGCCGCTCTATTCAGAACCGAGGGATTGAGCCAGACATCATTATTCGTCCGGAAATTACCAAGGCCGTGGTGACACCACCCATTATTCGAGAAAAAGATCTTGAACGTCATCTTGCCAATGAACTTGATCCTGATGCCGACAAGGTGGATTTGCCCGAAGCAGATGCTGAAATTCGCTCCGAAGACCTTGACCCCTCTGTGCAGGCGGAGAATGAAGATACACAATTGAAAAAGGCCCTTGATCTTTTAAAAAGTTGGAAAATCTTTAAAAAAATGGATCCGGTGCTCTCAGTGAAAAAAAATCTTCGTTAAGCTCAGCCGGGAAAAAAATAGGGTCTTGCCTACGGTGTTGACTGAGTTTGAAAAATAGGGTGTCCGGTGTTTTTCATAAGACCGAACACCCTATTTTTTAAAGGTTTTATATAAAATCCCCACGCTTGAAAAATAATCGCAAGCACTCTTGATTTACAAAAAATCATTGTTATATAACCTACTGTCGCTCAAATAAGGGCGTTCTGGTGATAAGCTAAGGCGCTCGATTTTCGGTCCTTTTCGGATCGTGTGAATACTGCGTATTTTAGTAACAATATGAAGGAGGAAGGCATGTCAGAAGCAACAGCAACAGCGGTCAAGTTCAGACCTCTCAAAGAACGGGTATTTGTCAGATATGAAGCTGAGCCTGAAAAAACAGCCAGTGGACTCTACATTCCAGATGCGGCCAAGGAAAAGCCTCAAAGGGGAACGATTGAAGCCATTGGCAGCGAAGTCAAAGACGTCAAGGTGGGAGAAACCATCCTTTTTGACAAATACTCTGGTAGCAAAATCAACATTGATGACGAAGAATTCCTGATCATTAAAGAAGAGGATATCTTAGGCGTCGTCGGATAATAGCATCGCAGCAAAGATAAAATTATTTCGAAGGAGGAATAAATGGCAAAACAGATACTGTTCGGGGATGAAGCCCGTGCAAAGGTTCTTAGAGGAATCAATCAACTCAGCAACGCGGTGAAAGCAACCTTAGGACCTAAGGGCAGAAACGCTGTCATCGAGAAGAAATTCGGTGCACCCACCATTACAAAAGACGGTGTGACCGTCGCGAAAGAGATCGAATTGCAGGATCCTTTTGAAGATATGGGCGCGCAGTTAGTGAAAGAAGTTTCGAGTAAAACTTCTGACGTTGCCGGAGACGGCACAACAACCGCAACCATTCTTGCTCAGGCAATTTTCAGAGAAGGTGCAAAAAATCTGAGTGCCGGTGCCAACGCAATGGAATTAAAACGCGGGATCGACAAGGCCGTTGTTTCGGTCACGGATGAACTGCTCGCCATGTCCAAACCCTGTCAGTCGCAAAAAGAGATCTCACAGATCGGTACCATTTCAGCAAACAACGATGAAACCATCGGAGAGTTGATTGCCGAAGCAATGGAAAAAGTCGGCAAAGATGGTGTCATTACCGTCGAAGAAGCAAAAAGTGCCGAGACCTCTTTGGATGTTGTAGAAGGTATGCAGTTTGATCGCGGTTATATCTCCCCCTATTTCGTGACCGATTCAGAGCGCATGGAAGTCCACCTGGATGATGCCATCATTCTCATCCACGAAAAGAAGATCTCTTCGATGAAAGACCTGCTGCCCGTTTTAGAGCAGGTTGCAAAAGCAAGTCGTCCGCTGATGATCATCGCCGAAGACATTGACGGTGAAGCCCTTGCGACCCTCGTTGTGAACAAGCTTCGCGGTACTTTGAATGTTGCAGCCGTCAAAGCCCCCGGTTTTGGGGATCGACGAAAAGCCATGCTTGAAGATATCGCCATTTTGACAGGTGGTCAGGTGATTTCTGAGGATCTGGGTTTGAAACTTGAGAACATCAAGTTGGAAGACCTGGGCCGTGCAAAGCGGATTAGCATCGACAAAGACAACACAACCATCGTTGAGGGTGCCGGTGAGTCTGAAAAAATTCGGGCGCGTGTCAAACAAATCAAAGCGCAGGTCGAAGAGACCACCTCTGACTATGACCGTGAAAAACTCCAGGAAAGACTCGCAAAACTTGTGGGCGGTGTTGCCGTCATCAATGTCGGTGCCGTCACTGAAACCGAAATGAAAGAGCGCAAGGCCCGTGTTGAAGATGCCCTGCATGCCACAAAGGCTGCAGTTGAAGAAGGCATTGTCGCGGGTGGGGGCGTTGCCCTGCTGCGTTGTCTGCCAGTACTTGAAAAGCTTCAGCTTGAAGGTGATCAGCAGGTCGGTGTTGAAATTATCAGAAGAGCGATTGAAGAGCCGATTCGCCAGATTACGGCAAATGCCGGTTTGGAAAGCTCTGTGGTTGTGGATCGTGTCAAAAAAGAAAGCGGTTCCATTGGTTTTGATGCCAACACAGAGACCTACAAAGATCTCGTTGAAGCAGGCATTATTGACCCGACCAAGGTCACACGAACTGCCTTACAGAATGCAGCGAGTGTTTCCGGTCTGATGCTGACCACTGAAGTCATGATCGCCGACATCCCTGAAAAGAAGGATGGCGGCGGTGCCGGTATGCCTCCTGACATGGGTGGTATGGGCGGCATGGGTGGTATGGGTGGCATGGGCGGCATGATGTAAGCCAGCCTCACCTCTCAAACGATCCAATAAAATAGCACTATTAAAAAAAGCCTCCCGCTGAGATTGATACAGCGGGAGGCTTTTTTGTTATTTCAGCCTGTTTGCACCGAGTATTTCTGAGATCCCTCCCTCCTAAAACCTGTCTAAGGGTTTAGACACTTCTTTATGTGCACCCCAATGGGGAAAAACGTCAGAGATCTGGAAGAAGCACGTGTCAAAGCCAAATAAATCTTGTCAGCAAAGGGAGGGGGATGGTACAATTCGCCAATTTTTCACTCGTTGATTTAAGCACTTGCGTTGATTTTTGAGAGAAGGAGTCCATGATGTACAAGTCAATTTATATTCCAGTAGATAACTCAGACTATTCAAATACCGCCATAGATATTGGAATAATGCTAGCAAAACAGTACGGCTCTAAAGTAATCGGTAGCCATGCTTATGCAGCGAAACTGCATGACAAACGTTTCAAACAAATGGAGGCAGGGCTGCCAGAGGAATATCACGATGAAAATGAGCTTGAGCGTCAGCGCAAGATTCATGATTCTTTGATTACGCGGGGACTGGAAATTATCACCGACTCCTATCTCGACATCATTGATCAAAAAGCCAACGAGAGCAACGTGCCGATGGAACGGGTCTCCTTGGAAGGGAAAAACTACAAAGTCCTTGTCCAAGACATCGTCAAAAATGGCTATGATTTAGTCATCCTGGGTGCGCTGGGTGTCGGTGCTGTGAGAGAAAGTGTGATCGGCAGTGTATGCGAACGCACGATTCGTCGGGTACGGAAGTCTGACATTTTTGTTGTAAAAGAAACCACTGCCCCGAAAGCGGAAGCCTTGGGCAAGATTGTTGTTGCGGTGGATGGCAGCCATCATTCTTTCGGTGGATTCAAAACAGCACTTGCACTTGCTAAGACCTACAAAATGGAGATGGAAGTCATTTCCGCCTTCGATCCTTATTATCACTATGCTGTTTTTAATTCGATCTCAGGTGTATTGAACGAAGAAGCCGGTAAGGTTTTTCGTTTTAAAGAACAGGAAAAACTGCATGAAGAGGTAATTGACTCTGGTCTTGCGAAGATCTATCAATCCCATTTAGAAGTCTGCAAAAAACTGGCCGAAGACGCAGGAGTCACCATCAAAACCTCCCTTTTGGACGGCAAACCTTTTGAAAAAATCCTTCAATATGTCAAGAAAGAAAGACCCTGGTTGCTTGTTGTTGGTCGTATCGGCGCCCACTCTGATGATGAAATGGATGTTGGCAGCAACACCGAAAACCTTGTGAGAATGGCACCGTGCAACATCCTGGTTTCCAATAAAACCTATATTCCTCCGATTGATGCGATTGCAGAATACACGGTGGCATGGACCGAAGAAGCCTCTAAACGCATGGAAAAAGTACCAATTTTTGCGCGGGGTGTTGCTAAAACAGCCGTTTACCGTTACGCCATCGAAAAGGGTTATTCCATTATTACCAACTCCGTTGTTGATGGTGCGATGGGAGATATCCTGCCCAAGTCGGCCGTGGACATGATGAAAAATATCGGCAAGACCCTCGACGAAAAAGGCATCGACCGAGATAAAATGACCTCATCAGACGATGTTGCTGAAACGCTCAAAAGCGGTGGCATGGCCGGGATGATGAAAGAAATTGTTGGCGACCGTGATGCCGAACGTGCAGCGAGTTATGACGAAAAAGCGAAGCTCGATTTTTATCTCTGCAATGGCTGCGGTTACACGGCAAAAGGCGATCAACCCGTTAAATGTCCTGTTTGCAGCGCAGAAGGAGATCAATTCCAGTTTATCGACAAATCACTTTTTGAGTCTGCGGCACAAGCAGAGGGTGGTATTACCAAGGAAGTCGGCTATGACGGTGTCCCTCTGAATTGGACGGAAGAAGCCAAAAATATTCTTCGGAAAAACCCTGCCGGGTTTGAACGACGTCGGGCCAAAGCAAAGGTCGAAAAAACAGCCCGAAAAATGGGCTTCCAGACAATTTCAAAGGATTTTGCCATTCGTATTCTTGAGGGGAGCGATTGGGAAGAAGTTGCGGCGATGGGCAAATCTTTCGAGAAAGCAGAAGAAACGCCAGCGATTCCTGAGACACCTCAATTCACTTATAGCGAAGAAGCCAAGGCACGCTTAGAACGGGTGCCGGTTGGTTTCATGCGGGATGCCACACGTCAGCACGTCGAAAACCATGCTTTTTCTCAAAATATCAGCCACATCACCATTGAAGTTGCAGAAGCCGGTATTGCAAAAGCAACCGAAGAAATGACAACAGTGATGGAAGGTGCGGAAAGCCTGGACGAAGTCAGGGAAAAGATGGCAGCCATGTCGCGCGGCGGCGGACCGATTATGACAAAAGCGCCGGAAGCCTTCCACTTTTGTGGCATGTGTGGTCATGTGGCAAAAGCAGTCCCGGAAAGTTGTCCGGTCTGCGATGCGAAAAAAGCCCGATTTGTCCTGATGCAGGCAAAGAGTGATTATTTTATCTGCATGGTTTGTAGCCTTGTTGTTGAAGAAGTGGTGCCTGAACATTGCTCTCTCTGTGGTGCAAACGGCGAATATCACATCCAACTGGAACGAAAAGAAAGTCCGTTGGCTCAAGAAGTCGCAGCGATTCCCTGGACCGATGAAGCCAAAAAAATGTTACAAGAGATTCCCGAAGGTTTTATGCGTGAGATGACTCACTGGCGGATCGAAGCCGATGCCAGAAAAAAAGGGGTCGCTGAAATTGATCCCTCAGTGATTCAGGCAAAATACCTTCAGTGGAGTCAAGTTTCACGGCAGGTTGAGCGCCGTCTCCCCTGGGACGATGAAGCCTTGCGTCGCATGTTGTTAATCCCCTCTTTTGTGCGTGGCACGGTGGTCAACGAAATTGAAGCCCA
>CAZRYI010000130.1:1428-6182 GCA_964604255.1 uncultured Nitrospirota bacterium | reverse complement strand
AATTGTTTTCATTCCAGTGGAGGGGTTATACTTTCCGCCGCATCTTTTTTGTTAATTGAGGGGAATAATGGATACCGAATCAATGATGTCTTCATTTTATATCGAAAAAGAACCTTTCTATCAGCCCGTAGGAGAAGAGGTTGCTCTTTTTAAAGCGGCCTGCCAGGCAAAGCGGCCTGTGCTTTTGAAGGGCCCCACTGGTTGCGGCAAGAGCCGATTTGTGGCCCACATGGCCTATCACCTGAAACGCCCGCTCATTACCGTCGCCTGCCACGAAGATTTAACGGCATCCGACTTGGTTGGGCGTTACTTGCTGAAGGGCGATGAAACGATTTGGTCGGATGGCCCGCTGGCCCTTGCCGTGAAACATGGTGCGATTTGTTACCTGGATGAAGTGGTTGAGGCACGCAATGATACAACGGTGGTTATCCACCCCTTGACGGATGATCGGCGCATCCTGCCCATCGAAAAAAAGGCAGAAGTGATCACAGCCTCCGATGATTTTATGATTGTCATTTCCTACAACCCCGGCTATCAATCTCTACTGAAAAACCTGAAACAAAGTACACGCCAGCGTTTTATTGCGCTGGATTTCGACTATCCGCCTGCTGCAAGCGAAATCGCCATTGTGATTCGCGAAGCGGGCGTTTCTGAAGAGATCGCCGGACGGCTTGTGGCGATTGCTGCCAAGGTGCGTAACCTAAAAAATCATGGCCTGGAAGAAGGCGTCAGCACCCGTCTCCTGATTTACGCAGCACAATTGATCGGGCAAGGGGTTGCGCCACGATTGGCTTGCCAGGCGGCTATTGCCGATGCCATGACCGATGATGCTGATATGCGCCTGAGCCTGATCGAGATTATCCAGAGCTTTTTTGTCTAATGAGTCTTTCCCCCCACATTGTGTCGCTGCAAAAGTGTTTTGAAGCGACTTGCGACACCGACGAGCTGGAAGAAATCACTTCGTCTTTTGAAGCTGTCGATGTTCAGGCCAAGCCTACGGCTTTGAATATCGGCCTCTTGCTTTCTGATTATTCCATGAAAGCGGCGGCGGCCTATTTTAAAGTTTTGCCAGAGGTACTGCCACATCTCGATCCCGATGCCTTGGGCCCCTGGGTCGGCATGGGCATCAAAGTGGCGCAAAAATCCGCCGGGGCAGGCATCCGTTTTTTCAAACAAGGCCCCAAGGTTTTCTCGCAGATTGCTTCCAAATCGCTTCGTAAACAGTTTTTAAGTCAGGGCTTATCGCTTGCCGATGCCGATATCAACCTTGCTGTTGAATATTATCTTCATGCCCCGACACTGCTTTCAGATGAAAGGTTTTCGGAAGCATCGTTTGCAGCGTGGGTCGCTGAAGGGCGCGCACTGGGTCGGGCTGATTATGGTTTGGCTGTAGAATATTTCCGAGAAACCCCGAAGCTGCTGCCTCACCTTTCGATGGCGCTGATCCCGACCTGGATTGTCATTGCTAAAAAAATCGCTCTGGAAAAACTCCTCACATCAATCCACTTTATTCGAACCAGCCCAGAAATTTTTTCAAAGATGGTATCTGATAATGAGAAGGCGCAAGTCCTGGCGCTTGTTTCAGAGGTTGCCGAGCAACAGTGCTTGCTTGCGGCGCAAATATTTGAAGAAACTCCCACGGTGCTTCCTCTGTTTCGTGCAAAAAAACTGGATGCCATTTTGATGGACAAGGCGATGGAGATCGCCCGTTTCGATGGGGATTTAGCCGCAACACTCTTTTTAAACGCGCCGAAGGTATTGACCGAGATGGATGACATTGCCTTCCGTTTTCCCGAGTGGGTGGATGTGGGCATTGCACTTTTAAAAAAGGGCTCTCAAACGGCCAAGGGCTTTTTCCTTTTGCAGGGGAAAGTCGGCCATGTGGCCATTGATCGTTTGCGCGGGGGTGTTTCGCTTTCAAAAATTTCCCGCACCCTGAAGCTTTTTGCCGAAGCACTTTCCGGCAGACGCGTTTCAATTAAAGCAACGACCGCTTTGAAAGATAGTCGCCCGGAAGCCGAGGCCGATTTCCCAACCTGCGACGGAGAAACGATTTACCTGCCGCCCCATGTCGGCCACTTTGCGACCGATGCACTCAACTATGAATGGTACAAAGTGGCGACGGCTTACCAGGCGGGTTATCTCGAATTTGCCACTTTTTCCCCGAAGATCCACGAAACCGCCGACCTGATCGAAAAGCTCCAACAGCGCTATCATCGTCGGGGCGGGCTTTCAAGCCTCAGTTCTTTTTTCAATCTTTTTCCCGAACCGGCACTCATTCGACAGTTGTTTGAAATCTCGGAAGGCGCGCGCATTGAATTTTTCCTGAGACGGGAGTATCCCGGTTTGCGTCAAGCCATGCGACGAATGCGCGAATTTGATCTTGATCAACGTCCGGCCTTGAACGGTCTCACACCGCGTGGCACCGTGCTCGAACTGCTATTGCAAATATCGCTGGCGGGCAAAACAAAGGAACCGGTTCCCGAACAATTGCAAAGTATTTTGTTTGATGTCTGCCGATTTTTAGGTGTGGTTCAGGAAGCACCCGCGACCGTGGCGACTTCCATGAAAGCTGCCGCCAATGTCTATCAATATTTAGATGAAGGCGATGACACGCCGGAAGTCCCCGAAGGCCCGATGGAGGCTTTTGAAGAAGAGGGCACTCAGGTCAAAGGGCAGGGCGAAGAGAGCGGTGTGCTGCATCCTTCTCCGCGCGGTTCGATTGATCCCAAGCGAGTGGAAGAAGCGCAAAAAGTAAAACAAACTTATACCAACAGCCTGCTTGAAAAACTAAAAGAGGCCGGTGTCGAGGTATCGAGTGAAACGGTTGAATCGGCCCTTTCAAAATCAGTTGATCGCGGTGAAGTCTCCTTAGACAGTTTTCAAGAAGGTGATCCCGACGAAAAGCTGGATCGCATTGCCGAGCAATTAGAAGCGGCGCAAAAAGGCAGCAAAGCGGGTGCTGGCAAGAAGATTTTTTTCTATGATGAATGGGATTGCATTGAAGACGATTATCGTCCGCTCTGGTGTAAGGTCGTCGAAAAAGAGTTGCCAGTAACTCAGACTTCAGATGTTTCATCCTTACTGGATGACTATCAGGGCCTAAGCCATTCCATCACAAGGGCCTTTCAGATGCTTCGTCCCGTGGGTTTGAAGCGAATCAAAGGAGACAAAGAAGGCGATGAACTGGACCTGGATGCGCTATTAAACAGCCGGGTCGAAATTAAATCGGGTCGAACACCCTCGGATCGCATCTACATCTCCCGGCAAAAAAAAGAGCGTTCGGTCGCCGTTGCTTTTTTAACTGATTTAAGCGGATCAACCCAGCAGCAACTACCCGATCAAAATAAAAGCATCCTGCAAGTCGAAAAAGAAGCACTGCTTTTGATGGCGAAGGCAGTTGATGCCATCGGAGACAGTTTTGCCCTCTATGGGTTTTCGGGCCGCGGAAAAGATGCAGTCGATTTTTTCATTTTAAAAGACTTTGACGAACCCTATAACACAGCAATTGATCACCGCATCGCCCACATTGAATCCGCCATTCAAAACCGAGATGGCGCAGCAATTCGCCACGCGACAAAAAAACTAGCCGCGCAATCAGAAAAGATCAAAACAATGGTCTTAATCAGCGACGGCAAACCACTTGATGACGATTATCGGGGATCATACGCTACGGCAGATACAAAGATGGCACTCAAAGAAGCGAAGCGACGAGGTATCCACCCTTATTGCATTACAGTGGATCGCGAAGGTGCAGAATATATTAAAGGCATGTATGGTGATGTGGCCTACATGGTCATTGATCAGAGTGAAAAATTGCCAATCCGCTTGCCACAGATTTATAAACGTTTGACGATGTAGGGTGGGGTTGTCATATCCCACTGTGTCTGTGAATTTATGAAAAAGATGAGTCGACAGCCGGTGCATCCCGGAAAAATTGTAAAAGAAGATTATTTGGTAGCGCTTTCAATTACAGTAAAAGATATGGCATCGAAATTAGGGGTATCAAGAAAAACCCTTTCAAAAATTATCAATCTCAATTACTTCACTCTCATGGGTAAATCGGTCGCTCTCCTACGCACCCCCGGTATCTTGGATAATATAGGAATTGACTGATTTAGCAATATCAGGAAAGGCTTTGAGAATTTTTTTGTCTGCTGTGATGAGATGTGTATTTAAGTGTTGGGCTAATGCGACGAATTCGCAGTCATATGCCGAGCAGTGACTCGTGCAAAGTAATTTCATCACATGGCTCGAAGAAACCTGATATTCTTTTCCAGCAAAGAGGGCTTCTGCTTGTTGAATAATAAGCAGGACTTCGCTGAGGGTTAAAATGTTTTTACGGAGATATTGGCTGAGCACACTTCTGAATTCACTTCTCCACAAAATAGGAGCTGTCCAATCTGGATCGCAGGAAAGGAGTTGTTCGGATTGTTGAGACCTTTCCCCATGAATAAACAGATACGAAATAATGTTGGTGTCCACAACGATCATGGACGCCCTTCATTTTTTATATGACTCATGAGCTTGTCGGTAAGAGGATGATGAATTGTTTTTTCTCTCATATTTCGGGCGATTTCAAGGTGTTCGGAAATATCAATTTTATGAGTGCCCAAAGTTTGTTCGACACAATAAAGAATTTCACTATTCATGCTTCGCCGGTGAGCTTGTGCGGCTTCTTTTAATTGTATATAAAGAAAATCTGGGATATTTTTTAGGGTCAAAGTGGGCATAGCACCTCCTTAAAACATTAA
>CAZRYI010000130.1:0-1328 GCA_964604255.1 uncultured Nitrospirota bacterium | reverse complement strand
TGAAGAAGTAAAATTTAAGAGTTGGCTTTGGGAAATGTTTAAGGAATACATCCGTAAAATCCAGCGGAAGGCTTCTACCGGTGCGCCGGAGCTTGCGGAGATTAAAAAGAAGTATCAAGAGATTTTTCCGAATGGATCGATTAAAATTCTGGTGGAAGAAAAGGTCGGCATGATTGTTATTTTTAATGATCTTGAAAGCCGTAAAACTTCAGAACTTGTTGATTTAATGGAACTGGAAGAGCTCATGGCCTATCTCGAAAAATCTTACGGTCGCGGGAAATACAAAATTAATTTTTATGATGGGATCACTTTTATTGCGACACGAAATTTCAGGGTGAGGTTAGAGGAAGAAGATGTCCCGGAACTTTGGCGGGAGATTGTTGCAAAAAACAAGGCGGAAGAAGCTGAGAAAGCAGGCAGTCGATGGGGATAAGAAAAGGGCCGGTGATTGCGATTATCGGTCGGCCAAATGTCGGAAAGTCAACACTATTCAATAAGTTGACCGGCATGAGAAAGGCCATTGTTCAGGATTTACCAGGCGTCACACGAGATCGGAATGAAGGCTTCTGCACCTATCGCGACCGGCAGTTTACCCTCATTGATACTGGCGGTTTGCTTTCGGATACCAGTGCTTCTTTTTCGGCAGCGATTCATCGGCAGTCGGAACTTGCGATTGAAGAGGCCGATATCGTGCTTTTTATGATGGATGCCCGTGAAGGTGTGACGGCGGAAGACCATGCGGTTCAGTTGCTTTTGAGAAAAAGTGGCAAGCTGTGCTACACGATTGTCAACAAGACGGAAGGCAAGGGCGCAGAACGTATTGATGAATTTTACGAACTGGGTGCCGACCAGCTTTTTGCGATTTCCTCTGAACATAATATTGGCCTCTCGGATCTGCTGGATGAACTCTATCCCCATCTTGCACCCCTGGAAGAAGCCTCCAAAGAGGTCATTCCGAAGATTGTGTTGATCGGTCGGCCCAATGCCGGAAAATCAACCCTCATCAATACCATTTTGAAAGAAGAGCGTTTGTTGACCAGTGATATTGCCGGGACGACACGCGATACCATTGATACGCCTGTGACGCGAAATGGTAAAGACTATATTCTTATCGATACCGCCGGGATTCGGCGACGAGGCAAGATCGAATGGGGGGTGGAGCAGTACAGTATTTCTCGTGCTAAAGGGGCGCTGAAGCGTTCAAATGTCGCCCTGCTCTTGCTCGACTCAAGCGAAGGCATTACGGAACAGGATACAAAAATTGCGGGCATGGTGATTGAGCAGGGCAAAGGTTTGATCCTGATCGTGAATAAATCCGATCTTTTTGC
>CAZRYI010000129.1:0-6239 GCA_964604255.1 uncultured Nitrospirota bacterium | reverse complement strand
TTTCTTTTTATGAGGGCTTCGGCTTTAAGAGACTGAAAACAGCCGCAACCAGACTCGTACTACCCATCACGGCACTATCGAAACTTCTTTAATCCCACAAAGTAGGTTTTTGCTTAGCTTAGGCACTTGTAAGGCTCTATCGAAAATAATTATTTTTCATTTTTTGCTATACGGAAAAATACGGTGTGGTTTTTTCGAGGGTAAGCAGGCCGTTGTGGAGCCGGGTGTGCTGAAAGGCTATTTCATGAATATGGGATCGAAGGCGTATTTCTTTCCTTCATCAATTTCTGCTGACCAGTAGACTTCTCCCGTTAGCGGGCTTCGATCTGTTGGTCTGGTGCGTCTTTTTTATCAAAAAAGAGGGTCAGCATCATGATTGAAACACCGATGGTGATGGCGGAGTCGGCTACGTTAAATGCAGGCCAATGACTTTGGCCGATGTAGAAATCGAGAAAATCAACCACCACGCCAAGGCGAACGCGGTCAATCATATTCCCGATGGCTCCGCCAAAGAGCAGGGAAAGGGCGACGAGGGAGTAGGTGTCCTCAGGCGGGGTTTGGCGAAAAAAAATGACCAAGAGGGTGAGGGCAATGATGGAGACGATGAGAAAAAAAATAGCGCGAAAGGTTTCGCTCTGGCTGGCCATAAAACCAAAGGCGGCGCCAGGGTTCACTATGTAGGTGAGCGAGAAGAAGCCATCTACAATCACGACTGATTCATGAAGTTCAAATTTATTCTGAATCATGCGTTTTGTGATTTGATCCAGAATAATGGTGCTGCCGCCGATCAGAGCCAGCAGAATATACTTAGACATCGACACCCTCAAGGCTCATGACGTCGGTACATCGACGACAGAGGGTTGGATGGACTTCATCCACACCGACATCTTCTTGGTAAACCCAACAGCGTTCACACTTGTTGCCATCTGCCAATACCACCCGAATGGATAGCGCAAGCTCCGCATCAAACTCTGAAAAGACCCAGGTCTCCGAACTTTCATCTGTTTCTATTCCTGAGGACTCCTGAACTTGTGAAGCATCGATTGCTTCCTGATTTAAATCAACCTGGGAAACAATGAAGAGGGAGGGCAGAAAACTTTCATAGGCCTTGAGCAAAGTATAGAGTTCTGTTTTGGCCGATAAGATGACACGGGCTTCGAGAGAATTGCCGATTTTGCGCTCTCTGCGTGCCGTTTCTGAAACCCTGGCAACGGCTTCCCGCACCTGAATGAGTTTTTCCCAGCGTGCGCTGCGTTCCGCATTACTCCCCTGAATTTTCGGAAAATTCGATAGATGCACACTCGACTCGTTCTTGAAGTCTTCAGAAAGGTGTCGCCAGATTTCTTCTGCGGTGAAAGGAAGAATCGGGGCCATCAGGCGGATCAGACTGGAAAGAATGGTTCGCATCACTTCTTGTGCGGCACGTCGCTCCGGCGAATTTTTGGGTGCCGTGTAAAGGCGATCTTTTAAAATATCCAAATAAAAAGACGAGAGATCCACGGTGCAAAAATTGGTTAAGGCTTGCACAACAAGGTGGAAGGACGAATCATCATAAGCTTCCTGCACTTTTTGATTGAGCAGATGCAGGCGATCCAGTGCCCATCGATCAATATCCAGAAAATCTGTGCCTAAAGAAGGTGCTTGCTCCCTTGAATAGTCAGATAAATTGCCAAGGAGAAAACGACAGGTGTTTCTAATTTTTCGATAAGATTCAATCAGTTGCGTCAGCAGGTCTTGAGAAATGCGGATATCTTCACGAAAGTCACAAGCCGCGACCCAGAGCCGTAAGATATCTGCACCATGTTTTTTGATGACTTCTTGCGGTGCCACCACGTTGCCGACGGATTTCGACATTTTGTGTCCCGAACCATCAACAACAAAACCGTGGGTTAAGACTGCTTTATAAGGGGCTTTGCCATCCGTCATGAGCGAGGCCAGCAGGGTGCTGTGGAACCAGCCACGGTGCTGGTCGGAACCCTCTAAATAGAGATCCGCAGGCCAGGACAAAGCAGGTCGCGCTTTTAAAACCGCCGCATGACTCACGCCGGACTCAAACCAGACATCCAGAATATCCTGTTCTTGTTTGAAATTTGATCCATTACATTTAGGGCAGGATGTGCCTTGAGGCAACAGTGTTTCGGCGGAAGCCTCAAACCAGAGGTCACTACCTCCCTGCTCTGCCATCAGGTCTGCAACATGATTGATGATTTTTTCGGAGGTAAAGGTTTCTTCACAATCGAGGCAGGAAAAAGCGACAATCGGCACACCCCAGACCCGCTGGCGGGAAATGCACCAGTCAGGACGGTTTTTAATCATGCCCAAAATCCGTTCTTTTCCCCACTTGGGAATCCATGTGACATCATTTTCGATGGTCGCAAGGGCGCGATCTCTCAGATGATTTTCTGCCATTGAGATAAACCATTGTTCCGTCGCCCGAAAAATGACCGGTCGTTTGCAACGCCAGCAATGGGGGTAGGAATGTTCGATTTCTCCCACGTGAAGCAGCGTGCCTTCGGTCTTGAGCTTGTCAATGATGGCCTCATTTGCATTATTGACTTTTTCACCGGAGAATTGACCGGCTTCCTCAGTAAAACGACCGCGATTATCGACGGGAGCGTAGACCTCAAGCTGATATTTTAAGCCGACTTCATAATCTTCCTGTCCATGCCCTGGTGCTGTATGTACGCAGCCGGTGCCCTGCTCCAGGGTTACATGCTCACCCAGAATTACGGGTACCGAACGATCCAGCCAGGGGTGTCGGCATATAATGCCTTCAAGTTCGTTGCCGCTCAGGGGGGCTCCGATGACTTCGCAGGATGCGGGATCAAGACCGATGTTTTGCAGGGTTTCTGCAACAAGGTCTTCAGCAATGATCAGTTCGCCTGAGGGCGTCTTTACGCGGCGGTAGATGAACTTGGGGTGCAGTGAAATGGCTTGATTGGCAACAAGGGTCCAGGGGGTGGTTGTCCAGATGACAAAAGCGGTGCTCTGTTCCGAACCTTCGGGGAAATGGCCCTTTGCTTCTTTGAAATCCTGTATTTGAAATTTTACATAAATGGAGGGGGAAACCTTGTCGGCATATTCTACCTCGGCTTCAGCCAATGCGGTTTCGTCAAAGGAACACCATAGCACCGGTTTTTTGCCTTTATAAACGCCACCTGTGGCGAAAACCTTGGCAAATTCACGTACAATGGCCGCCTCATAATCCGCAGTCAAGGTCAGGTAGGGATGATCCCAATCACCGCTGACGCCTAAGCGTTTGAACTCTTCTTTCTGGATTTCAACAAAACGCTGGGCATATTCACGGCATTTTTTCCGAATCTCGTTTTTCGACATCTCCCGCTTTTTTGAGCCGAGCTTTTTTAAGACCTGATGCTCAATCGGAAGACCGTGGCAATCCCATCCCGGCACATAAGGCGCGTGATAACCCTGCATGGTCTTCGACTTGATAATAATGTCTTTTAAGATTTTATTGAGGGCGTGACCGATGTGGATGTGGCCGTTGGCATAGGGGGGGCCATCGTGCAGAATGTATTGGCCTTTGGGTGCAGGCTTTTTTTGAAGCTCAGCATAAAGCGCGGCATCCTCCCAATCACTCAGCTGTTTAAGTTCTTTTTCTGCAAGGTTCGCCCGCATGGGGAAACGGGTTTCCGGGAGGTTCAAACTTTCTTTATAGATAGATTTTTTCTTCATAAATTAGGCGGGAGGGATAGTAGCACCGGCCCTAAAAGTTGTCAACGCAGGCCGGCTTCAGCACTTGTGTGAGTGAGTGGCTGTTTGATGGCTTGCAGGAAGGAGGGACACACAAGATATATACACTCATGTCAAAACGGATACTCTATCCTGTAGAAATGGTACTCAGTTCAGAATGCCGGAATACTGCCATCTCCTTGACATTTAGGTCTGTTTTAGGCTACTAAGGTCGCATATTAAACGAATTGAGAGAAAGGAACACCACTATGAGAGGAATAGATTATTGGATTGGCGGAAAGAGCATGAAAGAGATGACCGCTTCTCATTTAATGGAGAAGGCTGTTGTCTCCTTCGGGGAAGAAACAACTTGCCACATTTTAGCAGAATCAATGTTTGAAGGTGGGTTCGGAAGTATTCCGATTATTGATCAGGAAGGGATCTTGAAGGGCCTTGTGAGTGAATACGACATCCTGGATAGCCTGATTAAAGGAAAAGATCTACAGAAGACCACTGCCTCAGAGATCATGACCAAAGGTGTCACGGCCATTCAGGCGGATATGCCTTGCGAAGAAGTCATCGCACTGCTCCAGGACAAACATTACATCCGGGTTCCTGTTGTCAATTCAGAAAATCGTCTGGTTGGTATCCTATCCCGTAGAGACGTTCTTGGCAGTTATATCGAATCCACAATGGGCGGATTACCCTCCCTCTAGCAACAAAAACCCTCCCTCGCCTTTTCTCCGAGTCTTTGTATCAGAAGGCGGGAGGAGAGGCTTGCTCTTCTCCACTTTCGTGCCTTCCTAAAACCGTCTCTCTACACTTAAGACGCACTAAATTGAGATTTAAGACAGCTCAGCAGTCCTGCATAGAGCGGACTACAAAAGTCGGCAATTGCGTCGTCGGCATTTGATTCGTAGCTGGCCTCCCATTCAACAAATATTTTTCCCGAACCTGTCACCCGATAGAGAAAAACCTTTCCAACATAGTTAGAAACGGACTCTTTGTTAACCGGTTCCGGGCCATCATCAATGCTATAGGAGAATGAAAAATTTGTATGATCAAGCGATAATATCGTTTTTCAAGCTCAAGACAAATGCGACGACATCATCACATTCTTGTTTTGGAACCTGTAAGGCTCCCATCGTTGCACCCGCATGTTGCAAAAATATTGACCAGTCACTTTCACTGATTTTCATCCCTTGATGAGATGTTTTCATATCTCTTCCGGTGTAGTACATTGGCCCCCCGGCACTTGAACACAAATAATCAATCAATAATTGCTTTTCCCTCGCAAGTCCGTCGTCTCCTCTGTTTTGCCAGAAACGGCCCAATTGAGCATCTCCCTGTAAGCGAGGGAGCAAGTCATTAACAAAAGTTGTAATGCCATCATAAGCACCAAGACGCTCATAAAGTGATTTCTGATTCATTGTATGCCTCCTTTATTAGACAAATTGTGGGGCTTTGCGACACGGGAAATGTGGTAAGGAAAACCTTCTCCCTCCTTGAAAACTACCATGTCATCCAGAGCAGAAAACAGGCAACTTGAACCCATTGGACCTGGATCAAAAATCATTCACTGGGAGCGATGTTTGTCTACAAAAGTCGCTTTTTTAGGGGGATGAGGCGCAGCGGAATCCCAGGTCGGCGTAGGCTTCTTCCGGGGCGATGGACGAGCGGTAGGCGGCACGGTAAAAAAGGGGCAGGGAATAATGGCCGATGCCGCCCCAGCCGCCGCCGCGAAAGACTTTCTGTTTTTCTCCGTAAATATCAACTTCATAAGTCGAACCGGGATAAGGCTGATACCAGTCAGCAGTCCATTCCCAGACATTGCCCGACATATCCATGACACCATAAGGGCTGGCCCCTGCTGGAAAAGAACCGATGGGTGCAATATCGCCAATGCCGGAATCCCCTGCATTCAGCTTGCTTTTGTCATAATCTGCACCCCAGGGAAATTCCCGTCCATCTGTACCTCGCGCCGCTTTCTCCCATTCGGCCTCTGTCGGCAGGCGTTTCCCCTGCCAGCGACAATAACGATCTGCATGGTGCCAGTTAATATCGGTGACGGGATGGCGATCACGACCGGGCGGGATAGAGCGCCCGTAAAAATAGACTGGCGGGCGTGACTCTGTGGCATCAATAAAGCGTTTGTATTCGGCGTTGGTAATCTCGAATTGATCAATGTAAAAAAAGGGCAGATCGTGTAGTTGCGATGGGTGTTCATCAAGGTACCAGGGTTTGAGCGTGCCCAGTTCGCTGGCCTGCTGGTTAAGATCGACCTTGTCACTCCCGCGAAGAAACTTGCCTGCGGGGATGGCAATCATGCCATCAGGCGTCGGTGGAAGGGGCGGCTTTAAGAAGCAGCTTGTTAAAAAAGTGCCACTAAAAAGTATCAGGAATAAAAAATGGATAGTCTGGGATCTCATCACGGCGCTATCATAATGGCTCAGGAAGATGCGGTCAATACCGGTGCTTTTTATTGCAAGTCCCTGGACTTTCCGTTAGAATCCCGCGTTATTCTAGACTTCACAAATCTCTAATCAGGG
>CAZRYI010000128.1:0-6453 GCA_964604255.1 uncultured Nitrospirota bacterium | reverse complement strand
GATGTTGCCCAAGCGAACCCACCCCAACCACTGCAACTTTCGTTTTGTTGTTCATTTTGTAATGTCCTTTATTCCCACAACGGCAATATTTGCTTCCTTCGCCTCTTTCAAAAAAGCCTCTTTCTGTAAAATCAGTGTTTTGCCTGCTTCGATGGCAAGCACGGATGCTTTGACTTCCTTCATTGATTGAATCGTATCGGGGCCGACCGTTGGCAAGTCAAAACGCAAATCCTGTTGGGGTTTGCATATTTTGATGACCACGGCGCCTTCTCTTCCCAAGGCTCCGCCGCGTCGAATTGCTGCATCAGTACCTTCTATGGCCTCTACCGCCAAAATCACGCCTTTGCGAACTACAACACATTGGCCGATATCAAGCGCACCGACCTGCTTTGCGAGTTTCCATCCCCACTCCACATCGACCCTTTCCTCTTTTGTTAGGGACCGAGTCCATTCGCCTTCTTCTGCCAGAAGTTTGGGCAGGTAGCGTGTAGAATCTTCGATGTGGATATTTTCTTTCTTCAAGACATCCGCAAAGGCTCGAAGCAATACATCATCTTTTTTTTCTTTAATCTTAGACAATACAGCAAGGGCTTTGAAATCGGGGCGCATATCGAAGATTTTTGTTTTTTTAATGCCGCCTGCCATGATGGCGCGTGTGACATCTCTCTGTTTAAAAAAGGAGATGATTTTTCCGAGCTGACCGACGCGAATCCATAGGATCTCATCCACTTCATCACTCAGTGAGGTGGAAGTCTCCCCCTCGTGCGCAACCGCAACAACGGACAAACCCATTTGGCGGGCACTTTCTGCAAACAGATGGGGAAAGTCGCCATTGCCTGCGATCAGCCCGATTTTTTCCGGTGTTGTTAGCGACACCTTAGCGACAGATACCTCGTTTTGATTTTTCGATAAAAGAGAGAAAATGTTCGACTTCCGGCAAGTTTGGCCACTTTTCGCGTGCTTCCTTGAGGGCCTCTTTTTGAGTCAGCCCGCCACGGAAGACATGTTTATAAACCCGCTTCAGGGTTTGAATCTGTTCTTTCGTGAAACCATGCCGTTTCAGTCCGACTAAGTTCAGGCCGTAAAGTTTTGCATGGTTACCGGCGACGGAGACATAGGGTGGCACATCCTGGGCAACAGCCGAACAGCCACCGATCATGGCAAAGGAGCCGATACGAACAAACTGATGTACACCGACCAATCCGCCCAGGACCGCATCATCACCCACTGTGATACAACCGGCCAGGGTTGCGGCATTGGCAAGAATCACCCGGTTGCCCACCTTGCAATCGTGGGCCACATGCACGTAGGCCATGAAAAAGTTATGGTCACCGATTTCTGTGAGGCTGTTTTCTGCGGCAGTGCCCCGATGAATCGTATTGTACTCACGAATCACATTATTGGAGCCGATCTTGAGACAGGATTTTTCCTGCTTGAATTTCAGATCCTGCGGTTCCAAGCCAATGGATGAAAAGGGGAAAAAGCGGTTGTTTTCACCAATTTCTGTCCAGCCGTCAACCACAACATGGGACATAATTTTTGTACCGGCCCCGATTTTAACGTGTTCTCCGATGATGGAGAAGGGACCGATCTCAACACTCGGATCGATTTTTGCTTTTGCATGGATGATGGCACTCGGATGGATTTTCATGAGACATCGCCTCCATCACCCAGCATGGCTTTTAGCTCAGCTTCTGCCACCAATTGACCATTTACATAGGCCATGCCCTTCAATTTCCAGAAAGGCGGCCGCTCCCGAAGAACCGTCACGGCAATTTCGAGTTGATCTCCGGGGTAAACCGGTTTTCTGAATTTGGCTTTATCAATGCCCATGAAAAAAACCAATTTCCCCTCATTTTCGGTGGAAGATTTATAAGCCAGAATGCCACCGACCTGTGCCATGGCTTCAACAATGAGCACGCCCGGCATGATGGGATGTTTCGGAAAATGCCCCTGAAAAAAGGGTTCGTTCATTGAAACATTTTTTAAGGCGACAATTTTTTTTCCCGGATCAATTTCAAGCACACGATCAACCAATAAAAAAGGATATCGGTGGGGCAATACCGCCATGATTTCCTGGATATCCATCTCAATTTCCTTTGTCATGTTACTCCTTTTTCGAGCTGGCGCTTTGCTGTTCCAACAACGCTATTTTTTCAGAAAGCACCTTCACTTGTTTTTTGAGTTCCGGCAAGTGGCGAACTGCCGCTTCTCGTTTGAGCCAGGTTTTATGGGGGACGGGTGGAAATCCCGAGACAATCTGCTGAGATGCAATGTCCTTTGTCACCCCTGATTTTCCTCCGACCATCACATTGTCCCCGATCTTTAAATGACCGGAGACACCCACCTGTCCGGCCAGCGTCACATGGTGGCCGATCTCCACACTGCCTGAAATGCCGACCTGCGAAACCAGGATTGTATCGTTTCCGACACTAACATTGTGGCCGATTTGCACCAGGTTATCGATTTTTGTACCGCGTCTGATAATTGTTTGCCCAAGTACCGCTCGATCAACCGCACAATTGGCCCCAAATTCCACATCATCTTCAATGATCACTCCGCCAACCTGGGGAATTTTGTAATGCCTGCCCTCGTGCGGCGCAAAGCCAAAACCATCGCTACCAATGACCGTGCCGCTATGAATGATGACACGCTTGCCAAGCTTCACCCCCTCACGAATGGTGACATTCGGATAGAGGATAGTCTCTGCACCGATTTCGCTGCCTTCACCTACAAAAACACCCGCTCTGATTTGTGCGCCATCGCCAATGCTGACACCGTCTTCGATAACAGCCATCGGCCCGACATAAACCCCTGTGCCAATGCTGACCTCCTTGCCGATGGAAGCCCTTGTATCAACACCCGGTGGATCAATACGGGGCGGATGGAAGAGGGTGAGCAGGCGAGCAAAGGCATAATAGGGATCATCAATGACAAGAAAGCTCTTCTCAATCCCCGGCAAAGCGGCTTTGACGATAATCGCCGAGGCCTGGCTTTCCCCAGCTTTTTGAAGGTATTTGGCATTGGCAACAAAGGCGATCTCTCCCTGTTTTGCCGTTTCGATGGGGGCAACCCCCTGAATCAGCAGGGATGCATCTCCAAGAATTTCTCCCCCCAGCCGCGCTGCAATCTCATCAAGACGCAAGTTCATCAAGCGACCCTTTTTATTTTTTTGAGGTGGCCTCATCTTTTTATTTCTTGGCAGTGGCCTCATCAAGTGCGACGATTACCGCTGCTGTGATGTCATGTGTTGCCTTGGCAAAAAGCACCACGCCGCCTTCATTACCGGTGTCGAACACAAAGTCAAAACCTTCTTTTTCTGCAATGGCTTTAATCACCACTTCCATCTTTCGATTAAAAGACTTGAGGGCTTCAACTTTTTTCCCTTGAACTTCGTTGTTGAGCCCACGGGCTTTTTGCTGATAAGTCATCAATTTACGTTGAAATTCTTCGCTGCGAGTGCGTTTGGCTTCAGGTGAAAGCAGATCCATTTGTTCTTTCAGTTCAGCCTCAAGCTCTCTCAGTTCTTTTTCTTCCAGATCGATAATTTTCTGGCGACTGGAGACAAACTCTTCCATTCTTTCCTGAATCTGCTTTCCACCCTGGGATGCTTCCAGTACTTTCTGGGCATTCACATAGCCAAGTTTTAAACCATCGGCAAAAACTGGTGCGGCCATAAGGGGCGCAAATACAAAAACGAGCACTGCAATATACTGAGCTATCTTTTTCATTGTTTCTTTTTCCTCCTTGATTGATTTATTGAATGACATGAAAACCATCCTTGATGATCGCTGTTTCTTGACCTAAAAAGGTGAGCCGATCGAAAACTCGACCTGTCGGTCTGCTTCACCCAGTCTGGGTTCCAGGTTGTATCCCCACTCTAAACGCAAGGGGCCGACAGGGGAAATCCAACGAATGCCGAAACCTGCAGCCTTCCGTAATAAGTCTAGATTGAATTTCTGATTATCATTAAAACCTGCCCCCCAATCATAAAAAAGAAGCAGCTTAATATTCGCTTCCGCGACGATAGGAATCAGGTACTCTATATTTAAAAAGGCCTGTTTGTTACCACCCAGAATTTCACCCAGAGGGTCAATCGGGCCAGCCTCTCCAAATTGAAAACCTCTGACGGTATTGATGCCTCCGACAAAAAAACGTTCTCCGACCGGCAAAACCTTACCGTCGATTCCTTCAGCGAATCCAATAATACCTCGGGCAGAAATAACGTGATCCAACCAAAGCGGATGAAATCGACTCATATTTAAGATTGTCTTATGGTAGGCGTTGTCTCCTCCCAGGAAGGTGCCAGCATATTCAAAGGAAAGTGCATCCCGCCCGCCATCTTTTGGGTCAAAAGCAAAATCACGGGTGTCCCGCGAAATCGAAAACCCGACTGAACTGGTGACGGTTCTCCCGAGGGATTCCTGTTGCCGCACCAGGAAGGGGACGACAGGGGAGACCACGATATCACCGTTAACATCGGTAATTAGATCCAGATCAGTGACTTCCAGTGTCTCAAGTGTATAACTGGTGCTGCCCCGCACATATTCGCCAAAAGCTCTGCCGACGATAAGATCTCCTCCCAGACGGTTTTCCCTGTACGAACCAAAGTTGCGATTCGTATTAAAAAGACTCACCGTCCCCGAGAGGTTTTGATCAAAAAGGTAGGGTTCCCGGAAGGTCAGAGAATAGGTGTTTCGGCGTCTGCCCGTCTCGGCCCGGAGCTTGACCAACTGGCCCTTACCCAAAAAGTTGCCCATTGTGATGTCGGCTGTCGCAACAAATTTGTCCTGGGAACTAAAACCACCACCGATGCTGAAGGTGCCGGTCGGTTTCTCTTTGACTTCGACATCCAGGTCAATCCATCCCGGTTCAATCGGTGCGGGGACAATATTCACGTCTTCAAAAAAATTTAAATTATTGATCCGCTGAAAACTGCGACGCAGGGCCTTTGTATTAACCGTTTCCTGTTCCTTCACCCGCATCTCTCTTCGGATGACCTTATCCCGTGTTTTGTCGTTTCCCGAAATATTGATCTCTCTGACCTTGACCTGATCACCTTCAACAATGTGATAGGTGAGCTTTAGGCTATCTTTTTCTGCTCCCGGCTGAAGGTCGGGCACGGCATTGGCGTAGATATATCCTTTTTCGCCATAGCTCTCGACGATTTGCGCAATATCTTTTCGCAGCTGACCACGATTAAAGGTGGTGCCGCTCTTCGTCTGAATTAAGCCGAAGAGTTTGCTGTCGTCAAAAAGCTCTGCCCCGGCAAAAGAGACCGATGCAATCGAAAAAACCTCGCCTTCAATAATTGGAAGCGTGATGTCAAACCACTCCCTGTCCTCACTCAAAATCACCTTGGGTTCGTCGATTGCGACCTCGAAATACCCGTCATTCATATAGAGGTCTTTGATACGTTCCTGGTCAAAAGCCAGTTGCTCTTTTTTATAACGTCCCGATTCAGTCACCCACGACGTCAACCAAAAATAGCTGGAGGTTTCCATTGCACTACTGAGGGCATCTTCATCAAAAACAGTATTGCCGGTAAAGGAGATGTTTTTGACATAGGCCTGCTCACCTTCTTCAATCAGGAAGCTCAAGATTGCACGGTTATCGGGAAGAATTTGTGTGATCGGAACCACCTTTGCGTTGTAGTAGGCCTCAGACTCATAGCTCAGTTTGATCTGCTCGACCGAACGACCAATGGCTTCGGGATCAAGAAAACTCTGGGTCTTAAGTGCCAGGGCCTCATCCAGCTGATCCTTGTCGATATTTTCGTTTCCCTCATAAAGCACTTCGATTAAAAAAGGACGTTCATGCACAATAAAATAGAGGGCGATGCCGCCTTCAAGGCCTTTTGATTCGACAGAAACATGTTCAAAAAAACCCATTTGATACAGGGTTTTAATGTCGGCCTGGATCTGCTCAGGAGAGAAGAGATCTCCTTCTGCCAGGATCATCCTGGAGAGAATCGTTCTGCGATCAATTTTTATATTCCCTTTGATTTCAATCAACTTAATGCGAATTTCCTGATCCTGAGCGGACGTGTCTGCCAGAGCCACGGCAGGAAGACAGAACAGAGCGAGAAGTATAAGGGGGAAAACGTAAATTAACTTTAACAAGGGAACCGCATCACTCCTCAGGGTAAAAATCTGCGCATGTTATCACTTTCACAACATCGTGTAAAATACTTGTGAAGCGGTTCAAAGTGCCGCCTTGACTCCTACTGCCACCCTTGATAGAAAACGGGCATGATGACCCTCTCTAAAAATATTCAGGACATCGTCCACATTGCTTTGGGCCACACACCGGATCACAGGGCGATGATTGTCTACGATCAGCAATCGGAACTGTCCGGCCTGCTTGCCGATGCCTATTGTAGGCTCTTGCCGGAGGCACAAACCTTTGATTTTGATCAGCACGATGCCGAGGTCATCATGGCTGCCTGGAATG
>CAZRYI010000127.1:4461-6482 GCA_964604255.1 uncultured Nitrospirota bacterium | reverse complement strand
CGGCATCACATTTAATTTCCCAAAGCGGAAATATTGAAATATACCCACAAGAGCGGTAGACTTATTTACGGTATGGAAAACATAGAAAAAAACAAAGCCGTTCCGCTTTTGGGCCTCAGGCATTTGGCTTTGAGAGTGACTGACATGGATCGCTCTCGCAAGTTTTATCAGGAGCAAATCGGGATGAAAATTGTCTGGCAACCGGATGCCCGCGCCTGTTATTTGAGCCTCGGCTGTGACAACCTCGCCCTCCACGAGACGATTTCAGGTGAGTCAGTCACACAGAGAGACGGGCAGTTTTTGGATCATTTAGGTTTTATTGCCGAGAATGAAGTCATTGTCGATCAGATGTTTGAGCAAGTAAAAGCAGCGGGTGTACCGATTGTCAAAAAAACAAAACGACATCGCGATGGTGCCTACTCTTTTTATATGGCCGACCCGGACGGCAACGTGATTCAAATTTTGTATGAACCCCACATCAGTCCCATTAAAATAGGGAGCATAGGCGAATGATAAAAATATTGCGTTTTGCAGTTATCATGACCATTTGTTTGCTCTACCCTCTCCAGACAGAAAACGCGCTCGGAGATCAATATGGCCACGACGGCAATCTGGTCATCTGGATTGAAGCGAACAAAACAAAGTATGAACTCGGCGAGCCCATCATCATCAACTTTACGATGTCGAACTTTACGACCGTCCCGCTCATCGTCAACAAGCGTTTTCATCCCTCGGGAGATTTTAAGTGGGATCTTTTTTACGATGGTTTTGGCATGGTGACAACAAATTTTATGCCTTTTGAAGCCTTAAAGAATGAAGATTTTGTCCAGCTGGAAGTTAATGATGAGATCAACCGCCTCCTGCCCGACTTACAGGAAATCTTTTCAACACCCTTTAAAGAGGGCCGTTACGCCTTACGACTGACTTACACCAATGCATCAGAACCACCGGAAAAAGAAAAATCTCCGCAAGGAGAAACCTGGGCCGGCACCATCGTTACAAACCTGCTCTGGATTGAGATCAAGACCCCTGAAAAAATATGACCCGAGACGTCCTTCGTCTCGGACTGGACTTCAAGACTGTCTCAGCGCTAGGATTGACGATGTCTTCTCACGAAAAAACGGTTTCTGACTCTCAATCCGAGTTGGTTCACCTTGTGCTGCCAAACGATACCAACCTGCTTGGAAACCTTCTGGGTGGCACCCTCATGCACTGGATTGATGTTGCTGGGGCAGTGGTCGCCAACCGCCACTGCCGACAAGTGATTGTTACGGCGTCGATGGATGGGCTGGACTTTCTTGCACCCATTCCACTGGGTGCTTTTGTGATTTTGCAGGGTCGGCTCAACTATGTGGGCCGCACTTCGATGGAAGTGAGTGTATCGGTTTATTCAGAAAACCCGCTTTCGGGAGAGCGACGGCAAACCAGTACTGCAACCCTGTATTATGTGGCCGTCAATCAAAAAGGCAAGCCGCTTCCTGTGCCTCGTCTGCTTTTAACAAACGATCAGGACAAACGTAATTTTGAGGCGGGACGTCAACGCATGGAAGCCCGCCGATTGAGACTTCAACAAAAACTACCAGCAGGCGAAAGCAAATGACGACTTACCCAAAACAAGCCGATCAGTTTTTTCTCGAAAAATACGGACTCTCCAGCACCTCACTTTCGTCCACACTCGGACAGGTTCTGGGGCGACAGATTGATTATGCCGATCTCTATTTTGAATACCAGGTGGGCGAGTTTTTCAGCCTGGAAGAAGGCATCGTCAAAAAGGTTTCAAAAGACATCGCACAAGGTGTCGGTGTTCGCGCCATCGCAGCAGAAAAAACGGGCTACGCTTATTCGGACGAAATCACCGTTTCACAACTACTCTCCGCAGCAAAAACGGCCCGTTATATTGCAGAAGCAGGCAAAGGCACTGCACCTGTTCCCATTCATCAAGTCACTGCCCCCAAACACGCACTTTATCCACTTGAACAAGCGCCGATAGACGTACCCGCAAGTGAAAAAGTTGATCTGCT
>CAZRYI010000127.1:1662-4361 GCA_964604255.1 uncultured Nitrospirota bacterium | reverse complement strand
ATTTCAGGCCGAAATGGAGAAAAACGCTTTGAATATTACACGCGGGAAGCGGCGCGGCAGGCCATCCTGAATCTCTCCGCAATTGATGCACCAGCCGGAACAATGGAGGTTGTACTGGGCCCCGGCTGGCCCGGCATCCTTTTGCATGAGGCGATTGGTCATGGGCTTGAGGCCGACTTTAACCGGAAAAAGAGTTCTGCTTTTTCAGATCAACTTGGAGAACGCGTTGCCTCTGATTTATGTACGGTGATTGATGACGGCACCCTTCCCAATCGGCGAGGCTCCATCAATTGTGACGATGAAGGCACAGCCACAGGCCGAACCGTTTTGATTGAAAAGGGCATTCTAAAAAATTATCTACAGGATCGACTAAACGCCACACTCATGAAGATGCCCTTGACCGGGAACGGACGAAGAGAAAGCTACGCCCATAATCCGATGCCGAGAATGACCAATACCTTTATGTTGGCGGGAGAATCCGACCCGGAAGAAATTATCCGATCCGTGAAAAAGGGGCTTTATGCGGTTTCCTTCGGTGGCGGACAGGTGGATATTACTTCCGGCAAGTTCGTTTTTTCGGCAAGCGAGGCCTACCTCGTCGAAAACGGAAAAATCGGCTTACCCGTCAAAGGTGCCACCCTGATTGGAAACGGCCCCGATGTCTTAAAAAAAGTCACAATGGTCGGTAATGACCTGGCCCTGGATGCCGGTATCGGCACCTGCGGAAAAGATGGTCAATCGGTACCAGTCGGTGTCGGCCTCCCGACAACGAAGATCTCCGAAATGACGGTAGGTGGTACGGCTGCCTAGGTCACTGCCAGTTTAAAAGATGCAATTAGAACGGCTAGATTTAGAATATGCCAAAAGTTTTTTATTGGAAAGGTTGCCGATTTCATTTTTTTTCAAATGAGGGAGATCCTTTGGAACCCATTCATATTCATGTCCGCAAAGGGCTTAATCTGGCTAAATTTTGGATTGAACCAGAGATTTCACTTGCAAATAACTATGGTTTTTTGAGCAAGGAGTTGGGTGAATTTAAGGTCAAGATTGAAGAGAATAAAGCTCTGATAAAGGAGAGATGGCGTGAGCACTTTAACATTTGAAGCATCAGCGAGCAGGGTTTGGTTTGATTACGAAAACATGTGGGTGAGCCTAAGGGATGGCAGACAGCTTTCAATTCCTCTGGCATATTTCCCTCGGCTACTGAATGCAACATCAGAGCAGAGAAAAAAATATGAAATCAGTGGTGGAGGGATAGGTCTCCATTGGGAAGAAATCGATGAAGACATCAGCGTTCCAGGACTATTACTTGGAAATAGAGATCGTACTTATTATCAAAGCCAAACTTAATCAGGGTCAAACATGCAGTTTGAGGTAGCACAAGCACAGGCACTTTTAAAAAAAGCGATGGCTAAGGGGGCGACCGGGGGGGATATTCTGGTCGGTGAAGGTCAGTCCTTTTCGGCGCAGGTGCGTCTTGATGCAGTTGAGAAGGTCAGCAGTGCGCGTGGAAAGCGTCTGGGTCTGCGGCTTTTTTTTGGAAAGCGCTCGGCCATCACTTCAACCTCCGACCTTTCTGAATCTTCCCTGAATCAGCTTTTAAATGATACCTGTGAACTGGCGGCGATTGCAGAAGAAGATGCCTTTTGCGGGCTGCCCTCACCAGAGGCTTACGCAAAGGACTTTCCAGAACTAGATACCGTCGATACAGAAATTGACAAACTCTCAATTGAGGATAAGATTTCAGTCGCGAGACAGGCGGAACGGGTTGCCCTGGCTTCAGATGAGCGTCTCAGCAATTCTGACGGTGCCGACTTTAATAACGGCTATAGCGAAAAACTCTATGTCACCAGTAATGGTTTTGAGGGGACTTTTTGTGGCTCAAGTGCTTCCCTCTCTGTCGCCCCGATTGCCAAAGTGGATGGCAAGATGCAGCGGGACTATTGGTACAGTGCCAAAAGAAAGTTCAGCCAATTGGAATCACCTGAGGCTGTGGGTCGTAAGGCGGCACAGCGAACACTGCGACGCATCGGAGCAAAAAAGGTTTCAACGGCTAAAGTACCGGTCGTTTTTGAACGAGAGGTCGCGGTCTCCTTGCTGGGCCATCTGGCATCGGCGCTCTCAGGTTATGCCCTTTACAAGGGTGCTTCTTTTTTACTGGATCAACTGGGAGAAAAAGTCGCAAGCAACAATTTAACGATCTACGACGATCCGACATTGCCACTGGGACTTGGCTCCAGACCTTTTGACGGGGAGGGCTTGCCTTCTCATAAAAAAACGATTGTCGAAAATGGCGTATTAAAAAGCTACTTACTTGATACTTATTCAGGGAAAAAACTCGGTCTGCCTGCAACGGGGAATGCGGTGCGTGGGGCGGGTGGCCCGCCTTCGGTCGCCCCTTCCAATTTTCAAATGCTGCCCGGCGACCTTTCCCCTGAGGAAATTATTGGCTCCGTATCCTCCGGGCTTTATGTGACGGAATTAATTGGTTTTGGCATCAATATGATTACGGGAGATTATTCTCGGGGCGCAACCGGTATCTGGATCGAGAATGGTGAGTTGGCCTATCCAGTAGAAGAATTAACAATTGCCGGAAACCTGAAAGACATCTTCAATCAGATCGAGTTGATCGGAAATGATATCGACCTAACAAAAGCACTTGCCGCTCCCACCCTGAAAATCGCCCAAATGATGGTTGC
>CAZRYI010000127.1:0-1562 GCA_964604255.1 uncultured Nitrospirota bacterium | reverse complement strand
ATCACTTTCGATTGATCTTTTTTAACTTGATAGCGTAGTATTCTGCACATGTCTCAAACAGCTTATAAAGCAGCAGGTGTTGATGTTGCGGCGGGAAATCGTCTGGTCGATGGCATCAAACCCATCGTGCAATCCACTTTTCGACCGGAAGTGCTTGGCGGCATCGGGGGCTTTTCCGGCCTCTTTGCACTGCGGGCAAATCGATACAAACAACCTGTCCTGGTTTCCGGTGCCGATGGCGTCGGCACAAAACTGAAAATCGCCCAACTCACAGGGCAACACAAGACAATCGGCATTGATCTTGTTGCGATGTGTGTGAATGACATCGTCGTGTCCGGCGCCGAACCCCTCTTTTTTCTGGACTATTTTGCGACCGGAAAACTCGATCCACAAAGAGCACTTTCTGTCATTGAAGGAATTGCAGAAGGCTGTAGACAGGCGGGCTGTGCTTTAATCGGTGGCGAAACAGCAGAGATGCCTTCCTTCTATTCGGAAGGAGAATATGACCTTGCCGGATTTGCTGTGGGTGTCGTCGAGAAAAAAAAGATCATTGATGGAAAATCGATCAAAGCCAAAGATATTCTCATTGGTCTGGCCGCGTCCGGCCTGCACAGCAATGCTTTTTCCCTCGTGAGAAA
The DNA here is from genome assembly GCA_964604255.1 of uncultured Nitrospirota bacterium. Taxonomy (GTDB): domain Bacteria; phylum Nitrospirota; class Nitrospiria; order SBBL01; family JAADHI01; genus JAJDBU01. The sequence goes on along the minus strand of CAZRYI010000127.1, from coordinate 924 downwards.
GATTCTTTTCGAGCAGGAAGCCTTGTCGATTGATACCCGCTTGCCGGGCCTTGATTTACCGCTGGGCGAAACCTTGCTGACACCGACACGCATTTATAGCAAAGCCATCTTAAAAATATTGAAAGAGGTTAAAATAAAGGGGGCAGCCCATATTACTGGCGGCGGCCTGACTGAAAATCTGCCCAGAATTTTACCTGAGGGCTGTGCGGCTGAAATAAAAACCGCGCAATGGTCACATCCGCCCATCTTTTCAATTGTTGAAAAGTTGGGAAAGATTGATCGTGAGGAAATGTATGCTACCTTCAATATGGGTATTGGCATGATCCTTGTGATTTCGCCGCGCAATCTTAAACGTGTCATGGCAATTCTCAAGCGAATCAGACAGAAGGCCTACGTTATTGGTGAAATTGTTGCGGGGGAGCAAGAGGTACGTTATGTCTGATCAAGAAGCCTCTTGTTCACCACTGGTACTCGGTGTACTCGCCTCTGGGCGCGGAAGTAATCTTCAAGCGATCATTGATGAGATCGAAGCGGGGCGACTTTCAGCAAAAATTGCCTTGGTGCTCAGTAATAAAGCAGATTCTTTTGCGCTTGAACGGGCGGAACAACATGGCATCTCGAACCTTTTTATCGACCCGAAAAAATATGAGCGGCGAGAGCATTATGATGAAGCCCTCTTAGAGGCGCTTCAAAGACATCGGGTTCAAGTGGTCATCCTAGCCGGTTACATGCGTCTGCTGACCGGGAATTTAGTGAAACCTTTCCATAATCGTATGGTCAATATTCATCCGAGCCTGCTGCCCGCCTTTCCCGGTTTACATGCGCAACGTCAGGCAGTTGCCTACGGGGTCAAGTTCAGCGGTTGTACTGTTCATTTTGTTGATGAGGAAATGGATAACGGACCGATTATCGCTCAAACCACTG
>CAZRYI010000126.1:0-6515 GCA_964604255.1 uncultured Nitrospirota bacterium | reverse complement strand
TGAGGGAATGGATGCACCCCAGGATTGTCCTGGATGCTGTTCGTAGCGTCGTTTGTCCAGGCCCGCATTTTCCAATTGAGATTGTGCAATGGCCTGATTTTCACGAATGGCGATAAACTCCATCTCCGGCGTGATAATGCCTTTTTTGGCGTAATGCATCTGGGAGATGTTTTTGCCGGGAAGGGCGCGTAGCGGTTTGCGAATTTGTGTAAAGCGGAGGGCATCCAGTTTGGGGTTGGCGGCACGTTTCCGTCCGTATTTCGAAGAAATACCCGACAGTGTTTCGCTGTCTGCACGCTCTGAAATCCATTGAGTGCGTAGCGGTTCAAGGCCCTTGCGAATATCAATGTTCACATCGGGGTCGGTGTAAGGGCCGGAGGTATCATAAGTGAGCAGGGGAGGGTTCTCTTCAAGTGTGTCTTTTCCGGCGATCTTTGTCGGACTGAGCGAAATTTCCCGCATCGGCACACGCACGCCGGGCAGTTTTCCTTCAATGAAAACCTTGCGGGAGGCGGGTAGTGGTGTTGTCGTCAGCTTGTCTTGTCCTTGATTGTCAGAGGACGCTTGATCCCCGTTCCCGTTGTTTCGAGATTGTGCCATGATGCATCCTCCGTTTGTGATTTAGACAATAAAAAAGCCACACCAGGAAGTGCAGCCTTCAAAAAAAATCACCCAGTCCCTGCGCTGGCATTATCCAGCCTAGGTGCAAAGGGTTGTCCCGTATTCATCGGAACTCTCAGCCTGGCTGGCACCCCTGAAAATCGAAGGGAGTATGGCACAGCCTTTTAGATCGAGTCAATTGCTGAAAGACCCTCGATTTTCAGAGGCATTGATGTGCTCTTAACAAGCAGGGAGAGGTAAGTTTTGCACGACGGTTTGTTTGACAACTCATTGTCTTTTAAATAGAATCATCCGATTCATTTATTCTTATTTCATAGGAGTTTCAGGTGCGAGAATTCCCACGAATTAAACGCTTACCGCCCTACGTTTTTAATGCTGTGAATGCCATGAAAATCGATGCCCGCCACCAGGGGGAAGACATCATTGACTTCGGCATGGGGAACCCGGATCAGCCGACCCCACCCCACATCGTTGCAAAAGCCGTTGAGGCGATTCAAAACCCACGCAATCATCGTTATTCTGCCTCAAAAGGCATTACAAAATTAAGGTTGGCGATTTGTAAATGGTATAAACGGAAATATGATGTCGAGCTTGACCCGGCATCGGAGGCCATTGTCACCATTGGCTCGAAGGAGGGCATCGCCCACTTGACCCTTGCCCTCGTCGGCCCGGGCGACATTGTCATGGCCCCCAGCCCGACCTATCCCATCCATACTTATAGTGTCATCATTGCGGGGGCCGAACTGCGCTCGATTCCCCTGCGTTCCGGCAGCGATTTTTTTGAGGAAATGGCTGCGGCCACCAAACAAAGCTGGCCGCGACCCAAATTGCTGATTATCAATTTTCCGCATAATCCGACCACTCAAATTGTCGGACTGGAATTTTTTGAAAAAATCGTTGCCTTCGCGAAAGAAAATGACTTGATGGTGGTGCACGATCTGGCCTATGCCGACCTGGTTTTCGACGGCTACAAAGCACCCAGCCTGCTGCAAGTGCCGGGCGGGAAAGATGTGGGTGTTGAACTCTACTCCCTCTCAAAAAGTTACAACATGCCGGGCTGGCGTGTTGGTTTTTGCGTTGGCAACCCGGAAATGATTGCTGCCTTGACCCAACTTAAAAGTTATCTCGACTACGGCATCTTTCAACCGGTACAAATTGCCGCAATTATCGCCTTAAACGGGCCTCAGGATTGTGTGGAAGAAATGATTTCACTTTATCGGGGCCGTCGCAATGTTTTGGTGGATGGTCTAGACCGCATTGGCTGGAAGATGGAAAGACCCAAAGCCACCATGTTTGTCTGGGCGCAGATCCCGGAAGAATTTCGGGCGATGGGCTCCATCCCCTTTGCAAAACATCTCTTAAGTGAAGCAAAGGTCGCAGTTTCTCCGGGCATCGGTTTTGGTGAATACGGGGACGATCATGTGCGCTTCGCCCTGGTTGAAAACGAACACCGCACCCGTCAGGCAATTCAGGGGATCAAGCGAGTCTTGGCGAAAGGTTTGACATCGTGACAGGTTTTCCCATCAAGGTTGGTTTTATCGGGTTTGGAACAGTTGCAACCGGTGCTTTGGAAATCATGGTTTCACAGGAAAGATTACTGAGGCGAAGACTCGGTCGCACTCTGGAAATCAGTCGCATTGCAGATCTCGACATTACGCGTGACCGTGGCGTGTCGGTGCCGAGAGAGATTTTAACGACCAATGTGATCGATATTCTGAATGATCCCACCATTGATATTGTTGTCGAACTGATTGGCGGCATCGATTCAGCCAGGTCTTTTGTCCTCCATGCCATCAGTGCCGGAAAACATGTGGTCACAGCAAACAAAGCTCTGCTCGCCATTCACGGGGAAGAAATTTTTGAAGCAGCACTAATTGCCGGGGTTGATGTTGGTTTTGAAGCCTCGGTTTGCGGTGGCATTCCCATCATTCGCTCGCTAAAAGAAGGCCTGGCCGCAGAGAAGATTAAATCGATCTACGGCATCGTCAATGGTACTTGTAACTACATCCTCACCAAAATGTTTGAAGAGGGTGGTAGTTTTGAGGACATCCTTAAAGAAGCACAGGCCCTGGGTTTTGCCGAGTCCGATCCCAGGTTGGATGTTGGCGGCGGCGATTCCGCGCATAAACTGGCGATTCTCAGCAATCTGGCTTTTGGCACGGCGGTTTCGCTTAAAGAAATCTATACGGAAGGCATTGAAAAAATTACGCCGATTGATATCCAATTTGCGAAAGAGTTTGGTTATCGCATCAAACTACTTGCGATTACAAAATGGGACGAGGGCGAAATTGAGGCGCGGATTCATCCAACCATGATTTCAGAAGACACCCTGCTCTCCAAGGTGGACGGGGTGTTTAATGCTGTGTATGTCGATAGCGAAACGCTGGGTGCAACCCTCTATTATGGTCAGGGTGCTGGAAGCCTACCCACCGGTAGCGCCGTCGTGAGTGACATTGTGGAGATTGCCAGGAATATCATGAACGGTTCAAGTGGTCGTGTGCCACCCGCATCTTTTGTGGCGAGCAGTCGTAAAAGCCGACGCATCCGACCGATAGCGGAAATTGAATCGCTTTATTACCTTCGTTTTACGGTGAGTGATGAACCCGGTGTGCTTTCAAAAATTTCAGGCATCCTCGGATCTTACAACATCAGCATTTCCTCCATGATTCAGCAGGGGAGGCAGGTGGGCGGAGGCGTGCCGCTCGTGATGATGAGCCACAAAGCAAAGGAGCGGGATCTACAATTTGCCCTTGCAGAAATCAACCGGCTTGACTGTATCACCGGTGAAACCCTGCTCATTCGGGTTGAAGGAGAAGATCAATCATGAAGTGGCCCGGCATTATCAAAGCCTATAAAAAATTCCTGCCTGTGACGGATGATACCCCGATTGTGACTCTGCAAGAAGGGGGTACGCCTCTGATTCGCTCTCCGCGTTTGGCGGCTGAAATCGGTGCGGACATTGATCTCTACCTGAAGTTTGAGGGGGCAAATCCGACCGGTTCTTTTAAAGATCGCGGCATGACTTTAGCGATTTCAAAGGCAAAAGAAGAAGGTGCAAAGGCGGTCATCTGCGCGTCCACCGGAAACACCTCGGCTTCCGCCGCCGCCTACAGCGCCCACGCGGGCATGAAGGCTTATGTTTTGATCCCGAAAGGGAAAATCACGCTCGGCAAGCTTTCGCAGGCCATGATTCACAAAGCGACCATTCTTCAAATTGACGGCAACTTCGATGAAGCCTTGTGTCTGGTTAAAGAAGTTGCTGAAAACTATCCTGTTACCCTCGTCAACTCATTGAATCCTTATCGCTTGCAGGGTCAAAAAACCGGTGCTTTTGAAGTCTGTGACCAGCTTGATTGTGCCCCAGAACATCATTTTCTGCCGGTTGGCAATGCAGGTAATATCACCGCCTATTGGATGGGTTATAAGGATTATTACAAAGAGGGAAAGATTACGACCCTACCCAAAATGATCGGTTTTCAGGCCGCAGGGGCGGCCCCGATTGTGCGTGGCAAAATCATCAAAAATCCCAAAACCATCGCAACGGCCATTCGCATCGGCAATCCCGCAAGTTGGAAACAGGCTGAAGCTGCCGCCGCAGAATCTCAGGGTAGAATCGACATGGTGACGGATGACGAAATCGTCGTGGCCTATCGCATGATTGCTGGCCTGGAAGGTATCTACTGTGAACCTGCCTCGGCAGCGGGCGTGGCCGGTTTAATCAAGCTGAATAAAACCGGCTATTTTAGAAGTGGCGATAAAGTGGTTTGCACCCTGACCGGACATGGTTTAAAAGACGCCGACTTCTCCTTGAGAATTTCAGATAAACCCGCCTCAATTTCAGGAAACATGGACGAACTTGTAGCCGCCCTCGGGTTTTAGGAATCATCCGATTATTCACTCTCCTTTTAATTCTCTTGCATCCACCGAAGCTCAGATGTTTTTTTGCGTATTGATCAAACTTGATGAAATTTAAGTGAGGCTGTGGGATGAAGGGTCTATACAATCATGTCATTTACGGCTTGGGGCTTTCAATTGTTCTCTGGGTCTTCTTTCCCGTCAATGTTTTTGCTGAAGTCGTTGGTTTGGGGATTGCAGATTATGACCGAAAGGGCGCCGAATCAGCGATGAATCGATGGGTGGAAGACGGGCCGCTCGAAGGGACAGATATTGCCTCTCAGCATGTTGACTTTTTGAAGAATTTTGAATCAGAGTTCGGGAGCTTCAGACGGGGAGATATTGTGCAAAGAAGCCTTGTAGGCAATTCGGTTCAACTCTTTTATCTTGTACTTGCTTACGAACGGAAGCCGCTATTCGCGCGGTTTATTGTTTTTAAAACGACAAATCGGTGGATTATCACTGAAATACGGTTTGACCCTGAAATCGATACTATTTTTCATGAAAACCTCATGTTGCCCAGGCTGGATGCCCGTTTTCCCTCTCTGGAAACTGATAGATCTTTTCGGTGAGTTATGTTTATTGTTTATGAAAAACATCTGATGGTTTAGGGAGCGTTCTCAATTAACTGGAAAGGAACCTCCCATGCTAATTGAGAACGCTCCCTAATTGAAATAAGGATTTTTACTGTCTGAATTAAGCTGATGAAACCCATGCCTGTAATCGTTCAAAAATATGGTGGTACTTCGATTGGCACGCTTGATCGTATCAAGGTTGTTGCGAAGCGTATTGCGAAACGACGTCGTGAAGGTGTTTCCCTTGTGATTGTTGTTTCGGCGATGTCGGGTGAAACCAATCGTTTAACAAAGCTTGCCAATCAAATCTCTGAGCATCCGAATCAGCGAGAGATGGACATGTTGCTCTCGACCGGTGAGCGGGTCACGAGCCCTCTGCTGGCAATGGCCCTTCAGGAACTGGGTTGTGCTGCACAATCCTTTACCGGTCGGCAGGTGGGCATCATGACCAACTCGGTACATACCCAGGCGCGGATTGAAGAAATTCGGGCGGATCGTTTAAAAGCTGCTTTGAAGGCGGGTATCATTCCAGTCGTGGCGGGTTTCCAGGGTATCAATGAAAAATCGGATGTTACAACTTTGGGGCGGGGCGGTTCGGATACCACGGCTGTGGCCCTTGCGGCGGCACTTTCTGCGGACTTGTGTGAAATTTATACAGATGTTGACGGAGTCTATACCACCGATCCGAACATCGTTTCCGCCGCGAGACGGATTCCACGGATTTCTTATGAAGAAATGTTAGAGATGGCGAGTCTTGGCACCAAGGTGCTTCAAACTCGCTCGGTTGAGTTTGCAATGAAATACCGTGTGCCGGTTCAGGTGCGGTCGAGTTTCAACGACAATGCGGGAACGGTCGTTACGGAGGAGGATAAGGCAATGGAACAAGAGGTTGTTTCGGGAATCAGTTACAATAAAGATCAAGCGAAGGTGACGCTCATTGGTGTGCCGGATCGCCCTGGAATCGCCTCAAGGATATTCTGCGCTATCTCTGAGGAAAATATGAATGTGGATATGATTATTCAGAATGTCGGGCAGGCCGGTTTGACTGATTTGTCCTTTACCGTTCCTCAGCTTGAAGCGAAGCAGGCGAAAAAAATTCTACTAGCATTGCGTGATGAAATCGGCGTACAAGAGATCATCCTGACCGAAAACATTGCCAAGGTGTCGATTGTGGGTGTCGGGATGCGTTCTCATTCCGGTGTGGCCGCAAAAACATTTGCCTGTCTCTCCGATGAAGGTATCAATATTATGATGATCTCCACATCTGAAATTAAAATCTCCTGTGTGATTGAAGAAAAATACACCGAACTGGCTGTGCGAACCCTGCACGAGACTTTTGGATTAGGAAAAGATCTCAGCGCCGCACATGAAGAAGTGGCGTCTTAGAATCTGACATGGCGACTCCAATCACTTTATACGATACCT